>NZ_CP041047.1:0-301036 GCF_006385635.1 Citrobacter sp. CF971
TTGCCAGCGTGGCAACACGTCTCGATATCACCACCCACAGCCTTTACGCCTGGATAAAGAAGTACGGTCCGGATTCTTCCACTAATAAAGAACAGTCAGATGCTCAGGCCGAGATCCGCCGTCTCCAGAAAGAGCTGAAACGGGTTACCGACGAACGGGACATATTAAAAAAAGCCGCGGCGTACTTCGCAAAGCTGTCCGACTGAGGTACGCCTTTATCCGTGACAACTCCTGTTGCTGGCCTGTTCGCCTGCTCTGTCGGGTGCTGGATGTTCATCCCAGTGGTTTTTACGCCTGGCTTCAGCAGCCGCATTCACAACGCCATCAGGCAGACCTGAGACTGACAGGACAGATTAAACAGTTCTGGCTGGAATCGGGATGCGTCTATGGTTATCGCAAAATCCATCTGGATCTGCGTGACAGCGGGCAACAGTGCGGAGTCAACAGAGTCTGGAGACTGATGAAACGTGTCGGAATAAAGGCTCAGGTCGGATACCGAAGCCCGCGGGCACGTAAAGGCGAGGCCAGTATCGTGTCACCCAACAGGCTCCAGCGACAGTTCAATCCGGATGCTCCTGATGAGCGTTGGGTAACGGACATAACCTACATCAGGACCCACGAAGGCTGGCTGTATCTTGCCGTTGTTGTTGATCTGTTCTCACGCAAAATTATCGGCTGGTCCATGCAACCCGGATGACAAAGGACATTGTCCTGAACGCACTGCTGATGGCTGTATGGCGGCGTAATCCCGAAAAACAGGTGCTGGTTCATTCGGATCAGGGCAGTCAGTACACAAGCCATGAGTGGCAGTCGTTCCTGAAATCACACGGCCTGGAGGGCAGCATGAGCCGTCGCGGTAACTGCCATGATAATGCGGTTGCAGAAAGTTTTTTCCAGTTGTTGAAACGTGAACGGATAAAGAAAAAGATCTACGGAACGCGGGAAGAAGCCCGCAGTGATATTTTTGATTACATCGAAATGTTTTATAACAGTAAGCGTCGGCATGGTTCTAGCGAACAGATGTCACCGACAGAATATGAAAACCAGTATTATCAACGGCTCGGAAGTGTCTAGATTATCCGTGGCGATTCAGCTCTTTCCTTCAACTCCAGGTAAGTCTTCGGATCGTCGTCTACGCGAATTTGTTTGAAATCGACCTTTTCAGCAGTTAGGTAATTCTTCACGCGTGCGCAAAATGGACAATGGTCTTTCGTATAAATAACAACATTCTTAAGTGCTTTCATTTTTTCCTCGTTCATTTGGTTCATGATTTAGTCTCTTTCAAAATGGCAAGAGTATCCGCTGGGATTCCTCTGCAAATAGTTTTGGTGATATGCCTCAGCGTCGTAGAATTCTTTTTCCAGGGTGACGGTCGTGACCACTTCATTCTCGAAGCGACCGATCTCATTGACCTCATCAATCACGTTTTCGATAATCGCTTTCTGTGCATCGTCACGATAGAACGCTGCCGAGCGATACGAAGTGCCAACATCATTTCCTTGGCGATTCTTCGTAGTCGGATCATGGATTTTGAAAAAGTAATGTAGAATCTCTTCGAGAGATATTTCGTCTTGGTCGTATTCCACGCGAACCGCTTCGGCGTGCCCCGTTTTCCCTGTTATAATATCGGCGTAGGTAGGATCATCAAAATCTCCGCCAGAGTAGCCCACCTTCGTTGACGTCACACCGTCCAGACTCCTAAGGAGGTCTTCGAGACCCCAAAAACACCCTCCGGCAACGATCACATAATCTAGTTTCATAAAGCCTCCTTAGTTTTCATCCACTTACTGATTAGACTGACTTTACAGCATGTAAAATAGATATAATATGTTCAATAGTTCGTATAACATGACCTATTGGACAGTTTACGTAGGAGCTACATATGGATGTTCTCAGTGAAATTTTAGATAAGGTAGAGCTTACTAGCAGCTACTGGTATAGAACCTCATTTGCGGGAGACTGGGGCATCAGCCTCCCGCAGGAAGAGAATCTAGCGAGATTTCACATCGTGACTCATGGCGAGTTTTGGTATGAGGTGCCAAAACTTAAACTTAAAGCATTGGCGGAGCAGGGCGATATTTTGATCTTTTTCAAAGGGATGGAGCACACCATGGCCAGTGCACCAAAAATCAAGGCCGAGCCTGCGGTCGAATTTAGAGCTAAAGCCAACCTCACCGAAGCTCAAGTTTTGGAATACGGTGATCAGAGCAAGCTCAAAGCCAACGTCGTTTGCGGACATTTTTGTTTTAATGGCGGACCCGATCATCCATTCTTAAATTCGCTGCCAAATGTCGTGCATATCAAGAGTGCTGATAACTCCCACTCGCCTTGGCTTGCCATGCTTTTAAGTATTATAGAGCAGGAAGCAAAATCAGGGCTTCCTGGAAGCAACACGTTAGTCAGAAAGCTGACCGAAATTATCTTCGTGCAAGCGTTAAGAATCCACATGTACAAATCCAATAAAAATGCTGGATTCTTCAAACTGATCGAAAATCCGCAACTCAGCAAAACCTTGGAAGCTATTCATCATAGTCTCGATAAAAAATGGGGTCTTGACGATCTCGCCGGGATTGCGGGGATGTCGCGTACGAACTACAGCGTCAAATTTAAGGAGCTGTCAGGCATGACACCTCTTGATTATTTAACCTATTGTCGGCTTGAAAAAGCAAAGCAGCTGCTTAAAGAATCCGGTAAGTCTGTTCCCGAAGTGAGTGAAGCCATTGGGTATCCGGCACATGAACACTTTCAAAAGTTGTTTAAGAAAAAAATTGGCAAAACTCCTAAATAGATGCGCGGAATAGTAGATCACTGAAAGGGAACTCAGCCCGGATTGTGCGATCTGATCAATCGCCAAACCAACCAAAACCACCAACCGGACTGAGCGATGCCGATCATAGCACCAATACCCCGTGGCGAACGACGCCTGATGCAGAAAGCTATTCATAAAACGCGCGATAAAAATCATGCCCGCAGACTCACGGCCATGCTGATGCTTCATCGGGGTGAACGGGTCAGCGATGTTGCCAGAACTCTCTGTTGTGCTCGTTCATCCGTTGGTCGCTGGATTAACTGGTTTACGCACTCAGGTATTGAAGGCCTGAAATCCTTACCCGCAGGGCGCTCCCGACGCTGGCCTTTTGAACATATCTGCACCCTGTTACGTGAGCTGATAAAGCATTCTCCCGGCGATTTTGGTTATCAACGTTCACGCTGGAGCACCGAATTACTGGCATTAAAAATCAATGAGATAACCGGTTGCCAGTTACATGCAGGAACCGTTCGCCGCTGGTTGCCATCTGCGGGGCTTGTATGGCGCAGGGCCGCGCCAACTCTGCGTATCCGTGACCCACATAAAGATGAAAAGATGGCGGTAATCCACAAAGCGCTGGATGAATGCAGCGCAGAGCATCCGGTATTTTATGAAGATGAAGTGGATATCCACCTTAATCCTAAAATCGGTGCGGACTGGCAGTTGCGCGGACAGCAGAAACGGGTAGTGACGCCGGGGCAGAACGAAAAATACTATCTGGCCGGCGCACTGCACAGTGGCACGGGTAAAGTCAGCTACGTGGGCGGCAACAGCAAAAGTTCAGCGCTGTTTATCGCTCTGCTGAAGCACCTGAAAGCCACTTACCGGCGGGCGAAAACAATCACGCTGATCGTTGATAACTACATTATCCATAAAAGCCGCGAAACACAGCGCTGGTTGAAAGCAAATCCCAAGTTCAGGGTAATTTACCAGCCGGTTTACTCGCCGTGGGTGAATCATGTGGAACGGCTATGGCAGGCACTTCATGACACGATAACCCGTAATCATCAGTGCCGCTCAATGTGGCAGTTACTGAAAAAGGTCCGCCATTTTATGGAAACCGCCAGCCCATTCCCCGGAGGAAAACATGGTCAGGCAAAAGTGTAGCGGTATTAGGCGCAGCTATTTAGCGCGTACAGAAAAGAAAATTCTGAAAAGGTGTAAAAATGAATATCTATAACTCTCCTGTTACCAAAATAGCTTTCTGGGTCATAGTCATTGGTGGTGCGGCTTGCCTGCTTATCCCTTTGTTTGCACCTCTTCTTCCGCTGCAATATTTGAAAGGTTATGGCGAAATAGGAGATGTTCTTGGAGGTATTTCAAGCCCATTTGTACAAATTCTGGGTTCAGTGCTTCTCTTTCTGGTGTTAAAAGCTCAGATTGACGCTAATGGCATCCTCCATCAGCAAATCGAAAAGGAATATACGAAGGAGCAACTGAGGCACGAGTTGAATCAGCTTCACGGGTAATGGTGCCAACTTACTGATTTAGTGTATGATGGTGTTTTTGAGGTGCTCCAGTGGCTTCTGTTTCTATCAGCTGTCCCTCCTGTTCAGCTACTGAAGGCGTGGTGCGTAACGGTAAAAGTACTGCCGGACATCAGCGCTATCTCTGCTCTCACTGCCGTAAAACATGGCAGCTACAGTTCACTTACACCGCTTCTCAACCCGGTACGCATCAGAAAATCATTGATATGGCCATGAATGGCGTCGGATGTCGCGCCAGTGCACGCATTATGGGCGTTGGCCTCAACACGATTTTACGACACTTAAAAAACTCAGGCCGCAGTCGGTAAACTCACGCATACAACCGGGCAGTGACGTCATTGTTTGCGCGGAAATGGACGAACAGTGGGGTTACGTCGGCGCTAAATCACGCCAGCGCTGGTTGTTTTACGCGTATGACAGGATACGGAGGACGGTTGTGGCGCACGTATTCGGTGAACGCACGTTGGCCACGCTGGAGCGTCTTCTGGGCCTGCTGTCGGCCTTTGAGGTCGTGGTATGGATGACGGATGGCTGGCCGCTGTATGAATCACGCCTGAAGGGAGAACTGCACGTTATCAGCAAGCGATATACGCAGCGCATTGAGCGGCATAACCTGAATCTGAGGCAGCATCTGGCAAGGCTGGGCAGGAAGTCACTGTCGTTCTCAAAATCGGTGGAGCTGCATGACAAAGTCATCGGGCATTATCTGAACATAAAACACTATCAGTAAGTTGGAGTCATTACCAGGCGACAGGTGATGCTGCCAACTTACTGATTTAGTGTATGATGGTGTTTTTGAGGTGCTCCAGTGGCTTCTGTTTCTATCAGCTGTCCCTCCTGTTCAGCTACTGACGGGGTGGTGCGTAACGGCAAAAGCACTGCCGGACATCAGCGCTATCTCTGCTCTCACTGCCGTAAAACATGGCAACTGCAGTTCACTTACACCGCTTCTCAACCCGGTACGCACCAGAAAATCATTGATATGGCCATGAATGGCGTTGGATGCCGGGCAACCGCCCGCATTATGGGCGTTGGCCTCAACACGATTTTCCGCCATTTAAAAAACTCAGGCCGCAGTCGGTAACCTCGCGCATACAGCCGGGCAGTGACGTCATCGTCTGCGCGGAAATGGACGAACAGTGGGGATACGTCGGGGCTAAATCGCGCCAGCGCTGGCTGTTTTACGCGTATGACAGGCTCCGGAAGACGGTTGTTGCGCACGTATTCGGTGAACGCACTATGGCGACGCTGGGGCGTCTTATGAGCCTGCTGTCACCCTTTGACGTGGTGATATGGATGACGGATGGCTGGCCGCTGTATGAATCCCGCCTGAAGGGAAAGCTGCACGTAATCAGCAAGCGATATACGCAGCGAATTGAGCGGCATAACCTGAATCTGAGGCAGCACCTGGCACGGCTGGGACGGAAGTCGCTGTCGTTCTCAAAATCGGTGGAGCTGCATGACAAAGTCATCGGGCATTATCTGAACATAAAACACTATCAATAAGTTGGAGTCATTACCGCCATCAAGTATAGAATTTTTAGTGGTCAACAAATTCTTAGAACCACAAAATGAACTAAACATGTTTGTAAGATCGCAAAGCGGTGACGAAAGATAAACTGATATATCAGGCTCCTAAATGATCGCTTTAGCGGTCTTTCAGGAGCTTCCGGTTTAATTCCCCGCGCGGTTAGACATTCAGGTGATTCTGTCTACGTTTTTGCCCTGCCTCCGCCAGAATGACCACCACGCATGGGGTTTACCCTGAAGTGCTGCTTTTTCCTGAAGCAATTCAGCACTCACTGCCCCCTGAAGCAGTGAAACGGAGTCTCTCGCGGCATTACGGCAGGAATCAATAAGATCACTGGGCTTACTGAGCAAAATAAATTGCGATACTTTTGCCTGAGTATCAAACGCATAAACTCGTAACTCTGACGAAGAGGTAAGACTCACAATATTATGCAACCGCATATAATCGGTGTAATCCTCGCTACCCGGTTCACATGATTCATAAAGATATTTCTGCATTAGCGTTTGCGATGAAGAAAGGAAATCGATATAGCGGTCTGTTTTTTTATCTATATCCCGCAGTCGTTGAGCTAATGCTTCTTTCCTTATTTCATGACGATGTGTTAATTTCAGTGTAACCCAGCCGCCAATAATGGTGATTAACGCGCCCAGCCCGATTTTAACGGCACTGTCAGCCACATCCACCCACTCAACCGCCATCTGCTATCCCTTTTATTTCTGTGATGATCATGGCTATCAGTATAAATCCCCGGCGGATTGGACAGACAGCACTTTATGTCCAGTTAAATCAATACCTCGTCCTGGCACCTTTAAAGATGCACCAGTAATGTACAAAAAATGCTTTTCGCCCTAGACGTTCCGGCGCTATCGGAAAAAGTGTCCAGAAAATATTTCTGGTGAACGTATTTATTTTTGTTGACCCACATCGCAAACCGTGAGTCTGTTCAGAGCTTGTATCTGAGCAGGCGAAGGGTTGGACAAGCCCGGCGGGCGCGTCAGCCTGTCACATTGGGGTATACCTGAATGCATGCACTTAAATGTTCCCTTTCAGCATGGCCACCGCCTCAGCGCCGTCCATCGCAAACTGCACCCGGTGCCTTGCGGCCACGTCCAGCGCAAACACCCTGGTGTACACTTCCGTCGAGCTCACCGACTTGTGGCCCATCAGGCTCTGCAGCACCTTCAGCGGAATACCGGCATACAGCATGTGCATGGCGTAGGAGTGACGGAACGTGTGCGGCGTCACCGGCACGGAGAAGGTCACCCCGTCAGCGGCCGCGGCGGTGATGGCCTCATTCAGCCAGGTCCGTACCGTTCGGTCGGTGACCTCCCAGATGCGCGCCTTCTCCGTTCTGCCGGTGCGTTTATTACGGCGCTCCAGCGGAATTTTCAGTGTGGCCACCATCATCTCCAGCTGGCTGACATACTGGTGATCGGAGAGTGGAACCAGACGGTGAGCCTGACTGCCAGCCGGGGCCCGTCCTGCCGTTCTGGCCGCTTTTTCCGCACGTTGTTTGAGCGTGGCCAGCTGGACGAATGGCCAGGGCGACGCCAGCGAAAAATCGCCCCGGGTCAGGGCCAGCGCCTCGTTGATCCGTGCGCCGGTGTTCCACAGTGTCGCCAGCAGCATTTTGCGGTGCAGATCGGGAACGTAGTGGAGCAGGGCGCTCACCTCCGGCGCCAGCAGGTACTTCGGCAGCTCATCATGTACCAGGGCCATTTGGCGCAGCGCCAGCGCCGCCGGGTAGTCGATGGCCACCGGCAACTGCGTGGCAGAAACCATGACGCCCTGCCCGGGAACAGACGGCATCATCGTGTGTCTCCCGGTACTGACGCGTTCATGGCGGGTGCGCAATGCATGGATGGCGCACCGGGGTTATCCCTGCCCGGCAGGATCTCATAAGCCGGAAGTGCTGTGATGCGGTATGTACCGTAATCGGTGTAAGTCACTGGTTCGGCCTCCATGACTTCCCGTAATCCGCTTTCAAGATGGCGGGCTTTTGGCACCATGATTTTAAGAGTGCGCATATCAACCTCCATCTTCTGGCGCTCGTTTTCAAGGGTTGTGGTCAGAAGGTACTTTTCCGTATGGAATGGTTCGTCTTTTCCGTCATCTCTCTGTTCATACGTCACATCCAGAACCATCATGTCGCCGGTATTACTGACCACATATCCGCTGAGTCTCTCATCAATGGTCACCGGTTCTTTTTTGCCGTTAACAGGAATGACCGTCCTGCTCTGACAGACAATGGTCATTCCTGGTTTCTGAGTGGCGTTGAGCGCCCGCATTTCACTGAGGGTTGCTGCTCCGGGCCGGCCCTGGATCATACCGATCAGAAGCATTACCAGCAGGCCGCGTATTACTATCGTGTTCATTAACTGTTCCCTGATCAGACCGATCGTAGCGCTGAGTACATACTGAGAAATCCCGCCCACCGTCAGGGTTGTTCAGCCGCAGCGTTGGCGATCGCATCCACTGCTTGTTTAACCGAAAAGGACAATCCATCCGTATCTTTCGGTGAAAAATGTACCCAGTAGCACAAATACGTACCGTAGTTCTGGTCGGTATGACGAGTTTCATAATTTACGCTGAATGCGTAAATCTCCCGGTTGCCCAGTGGATAGTCTGTGATTTCGCAGTAACGCAGATAAAGGTCGCGCAATTCATCAAACAACTCTCCCTCTTTCAGCGGGCTCACTGCTTTGACTGCTTCACGCTGATCCATGAAATAGTCCACAGCGGCTTTTTTGGATTTAAATTCCTTCTGACCAATCTTCACCGGTATTGAACGTGCCATCCTAAACTCCTTTCTGGTTTGCTGATAAATAGTCACTCAGAGTAATCACACTTAGTGACATCATTGATTGCCACCTGATTAACTTTTCCTGCCGCAATCATCACCCACCAGATAATACGCAGACATATAAATCCGTAACTAAATTACCGGATGGCGGTTTTCTGGTGATCCGATTTCTGGCGTATTCCAGATTTTCCGGAAGTGTAACACGGTCAGGGAATAAGCAAAGCGCCATTTTATGGTGGTGAGCGGGCGGTCACGGGGAAGGGGAGGGACACAACATATAGCGTCATTTACAGCTGAAAACACCGCTACATCTTGTGTTTCATGGCAGCTGCGCGCCGGTGTGTCTGAAGAAGATCCGGAACTAGCTTTTTTCGGATCTGACCGGGAAAAGAGAGAATACAACATAGGTTCAACATATCCATATGCCGGGCATCTGCATAGGTGTGGCATACGCATATACTTACCATCTGCATATGCTATGACTATACATATGCTTTGCATCTGCATATACTGAACATAGTCATACAGGCCGGTCGGCCAGGAGGAAATGATGAGAACTGTATCCATTTTTAAAAACGGCAATAACCGCGCCATTCGTCTGCCCCGCGATCTGGATTTTGAGGGAGTGAGCGAGCTGGAGATCGTCCGGGAAGGGGACAGCATTATTTTGCGTCCCGTCCGGCCGACCTGGGGCTCGTTCGCGCAGTTCGAGAAGGCAGACCCGGACTTTATGGCGGAGCGCGAGGACGTTGTCAGCGACGAAGGACGATTTAACCTGTGAACAAGACCTATATGCTCGACACCTGTATCTGCTCGTTCATCATGCGCGAGCAGCCGGAAGCCGTCCTGAAGCGCCTGGAGCAGGCGGTGCTGCGCGGCCAGCGCATCGTTGTCTCGGCCATCACTTATTCTGAAATGCGCTTCGGGGCCACCGGCCCGAAGGCCTCCCCGCGCCACGTCGAGCTGGTCGACGCGTTCTGCGCCCGCCTCGATGCCATCCTGCCCTGGGATCGCGCTGCGGTGGACGCCACCACGGAGATTAAGGTGGCGCTGCGAATGGCCGGGACGCCGATCGGCCCGAACGACACGGCCATTGCCGGGCACGCCATCGCCGCCGGTGCCGTGCTGGTGACGAATAATACGCGGGAATTTGAGCGGGTACCGGGTCTTGTGCTGGAAGACTGGGTAAGATAACGCTGTAAAACAAAACAGGCGGTCTGGCGCAGCCGGACACTCTTTCAGTCAGCGGTATATAAAGGAATAAAAGATGCCTCTGATCACGCGGCTTATGCTGCAAAACTTTAAAAAGTTTCCGGAACTGGACCTGCGCTTCACTCATGACCGTAACATTCTGGTCGGGGACAATGAGTCCGGGAAAAGCACGATTCTGCTGGCCCTTGACCTTGTGCTGAGTGACAGCCGGCACCGGGTCGAGGCATTGGGTGTGGAATCGCTCCTGTCCCAGTCAGCAGTAAGGCAGTTTCAGGGGCACTGTTGCAAATAGTCGGTGGTGATAAACTTATCATCCCCTTTTGCTGATGGAGCTGCACATGAACCCATTCAAAGGCCGGCATTTTCAGCGTGACATCATTCTGTGGGCCGTACGCTGGTACTGCAAATACGGCATCAGTTACCGTGAGCTGCAGGAGATGCTGGCTGAACGCGGAGTGAATGTCGATCACTCCACGATTTACCGCTGGGTTCAGCGTTATGCGCCTGAAATGGAAAAACGGCTGCGCTGGTACTGGCGTAACCCTTCCGATCTTTGCCCGTGGCACATGGATGAAACCTACGTGAAGGTCAATGGCCGCTGGGCGTATCTGTACCGGGCCGTCGACAGCCGGGGCCGCACTGTCGATTTTTATCTCTCCTCCCGTCGTAACAGCAAAGCTGCATACCGGTTTCTGGGTAAAATCCTCAACAACGTGAAGAAGTGGCAGATCCCGCGATTCATCAACACGGATAAAGCGCCCGCCTATGGTCGCGCGCTTGCTCTGCTCAAACGCGAAGGCCGGTGCCCGTCTGACGTTGAACACCGACAGATTAAGTACCGGAACAACGTGATTGAATGCGATCATGGCAAACTGAAACGGATAATCGGCGCCACGCTGGGATTTAAATCCATGAAGACGGCTTACGGCACCATCAAAGGTATTGAGGTGATGCGTGCACTACGCAAAGGCCAGGCCTCAGCATTTTATTATGGTGATCCCCTGGGCGAAATGCGCCTGGTAAGCAGAGTTTTTGAAATGTAAGGCCTTTGAATAAGACAAAAGGCTGCCTCATCGCTAACTTTGCAACAGTGCCGTTGAACCTGAAGTGGGGTACGTAGTTTCATCGCCAGCAGGTCGAGGGCGTCGGCGGTCAGAATGTCTTCCGGCTTGCCTTTCCCCATACTGGTTTTCAGTAGCCACTGAATATATTCCCGTTGGCTACCGGTGATCCCATCCAGCGTAAAGATATCCGTGCGATAACCGATCTCCTCCATAGTCGGGCGTCGCAGGTCATTGCGCAGTTTGGGGTGACCGGCCAGAACAACCGACAGCCGGCCGCCACCGTCCTCCACAACTTCCATCAGCCTTTTGAGTCCGATCAGTGTATGCCCGTTCAGGTCATGCGCTTCATCAACAAACAATGCCACTGGCCGCTTTCCTTTTTTGACCAGTTCCTGTAACTCACGCTCGCGTCGTTCGCCCTGTTTGGGGATCTGAACCTGTTTATCCTGCGTCAAATCGTAAAAGAGCGCGTTGATGAGCGTGGCCAGTTTAATATTGTGCTTTTCAATCGACAGGGAGCGAGCTACGGTAATTTTATTTTCCTCCCTGAGACGCTGCTGCAAACGCCGCAGAGTGACTGTCTTGCCGCTGCCAACCACACCACAAACGGCAATTAACCGGCCTTCGTGGATAGCACCGCGGATATCCTTGATAAGCTGCTTATGGTGAGCCGTCTCATAGTAACCGGCCTGATCGATTGGTTGCGCCAGTCCATAATGTTCCATTACCTCAACCCGCATGATCCTCTCCTGATTGGGTGTTGCGGAAATACTCCCTGACCCGGGCAAATACCTCACTGCGGATCAGCGTGTCTGTCAGTACTTGGTCGATAAACGCCTTGTCTTCATCCGATAATTTCGCCAGCGGTGTGGCCAGATCAGCCGCAATAGCCAGCTTCGCTGCCACCGGGGTAGGAAAACAGTATTCAAACGCTGTGGACTCGAAGGGTTGATGTGGCAACACCCGCGTGCTCTGAACGCTATCGGCCACCAGTTTGAGGTCACAACCGGACAGGGCGCTGATAGGTAAGTTCAGTTGCCGAGCCAATGACTGGATACGGTCTGCCCGCACCGCTGCTTTTCCGCGTTTGAATGCCCGATAGCGGTGCAGAGGTATCGGGCCGGAAACAGGAAAATAAGGCCCCCACTTTTCACCGTCAAACTCCACGAACATTTCGTCATCAAAGAGGCCCCACAGCAGGATAACAGTTTCACCCGCCATGTCGGGTTCGACTTCGTAAGCTGTCCCGTCAATCGTTATGCGGGCATCGATACCCACCTTGCGAGACTCCGGCTCCCGGGCAAAGCGACAGTACTGTTCCCAGGTGCACATGTCCTGCACTCCCTTTGGTGGCAAATGCATCAGCCAATCTTCCTCACGGGAATGCTTTTCGCTGCGATGTCGTTGTGCGTTATAGCGTATCAGGTAGTTCCAGAGCCATTCATTCGCCTGCTGTTCAGTCTCCGGCTTATGAAAATGATACAGCGTTTCGTGGGCTTCTTTGACGGAACGGAACGGGCGCTCAACCTTGCCTTTTGACCGGGCTGTGGTGCGGGTGCCATCCTTGCCTGCCGGCATATGTGTCTGCCAGTCAATCTGCAGCGCCTGCATCACATTCTGGAAGACATGGCTTTTCGCCACCGGGCCATTATCGAGGTACAGCATTTTCGGTCGCCCCTGGAGAGACATCTCCGGATGACTTTTAGGCGCCATGGCATTAAACAGAAAACGCAAGGCAGACTCCGCATCTTCGCCATACACACAGCGGTATTCCTGGTAATTAACCCCGCTGCGATCGTCCACCACGCTGAATAACATCAGGGTAGGTTGTCCACGGGCCGGATCAATCCACTCAGGACATTCGATATATTTGAGATCAGAGGGCGACATATCGAACTGCCAGCAGTCATTACTGCACTCAGCCTGGAACCGCGCTGCCGGTGGCTCCCGTAACAGACGTGAGTGATCGAGTCGGAACAGGGACAAATAGCGGTTAACCGTTGGCCTGCGCAACAACCCCTTTGGAAGTTTAACCAGCCCCTGAGTCGTTTCCACACCATGTTCTTCGAGCAACTGAATGGCACGCGTCGTGGACAGATGACGACCGGCTTTATTGGTGGTACGTAATTTCAATGCAGCGATCAGTTCACAATAATATTCGAGTTCGGACGGCGGCAGTATCCGGGGTTTCCCGTGATCACGCCGGTGTGCAATGTGAGGTTTCTGGAAGGCACGGAGTGTACGATAGACGGTGGTGACGGAAATGCAATAGAGTAGCGCCATCGCGGTGATCTGGGCCGCGCGTTCCGGACTTTTTGGTGGCAGACGGTCAAGCCGTTGTCGCAGTTGCAACAAAGAATCGGTTGGAATGGCCTTACGCCGGCTGCTCATCGCGGTCCAGCACACGATAGACCGAGGCTCGACCGATCCCCAGTTGGCGAGAAATCGCCGTTGCGCCCATTTTCTCTTCAACGTACAACCGACGGACCTCAACAGGATCGATGCGCGGTTTGCGCCCCTGATAAACCCCGCGGGCTTTTGCGGCAGCGATACCTTCCAACTGGCGTTCACGGCGCAGGTTGGTTTCAAACTCAGCGAAGACACCCAGCATATCCAGAAACGCCTTACCTGCTGCGGTGCGCGTATCCACAGGTTGTTCTGTTGCCTTGAGGGTAATGCCCTGCTGATTCAGGGCATACACGATATCCTGCAAATCTTTAATGCTACGGGCCAGGCGATCGACTCGCGTGACAATCAGCGTGTCTCCCTTACGCAGAAAATCCAGCAACAGTTGCAGCTCAGTTCGTCCATCGCGGCTGGTCCCGCTCGCTTTTTCTGAACGGATGATTTCGCAGCCAGCGGCGCGAAGCGTCTGTATTTGCAAATCCAGATCCTGGTCGTTGGTTGAAACCCGGGCATAACCGTAAAAAGCCATTGTTATGAAAAATGTCTCGTTAGACTCTAGATGAGGAAAACGTAACATGCAGATGAGACAAAAACAATCCAAATGAGACAGAAAAACTGTCTCACCAAACTGTATGCTTTGGGTGCACCCATAAAATACGATTTTACTCCATGAGATTTGCTGACTGAATTGCAGTACGCCAGACGACCCCATATGGGTAAATGGATATTTGATGTAGCCCCCTGAAACACCGGACAGTAGCTGTATCTCCAGATAAGAGATAGGCTTGAATATATGTCTAACACTAACGCCAATTTTGAGATGACCGGGATCCTGTTAGGGCAAGAAGTCCGTAAACGTAAAACTCCTCAGGAGAAGATCGCCATTATCCAGCAGACGATGGAGCCGGGTATGAATGTCTCCCATGTCGCCCGCCTGCATGGTATCCAGCCCAGCCTGCTGTTTAAGTGGAAGAAGCAATATCAGGAAGGCAGCCTCACCGCCGTTGCGGCTGGAGAGGAAGTCGTTCCTGCTTCTGAGCTTACTGCTGCTCTGAAGCAGGTCCGGGAGCTTCAGCGCCTTCTGGGCAAGAAAACGATGGAAGTTGAGATCCTGAAAGAAGCCGTGGAGTACGGTCAGTCGCGAAAATGGATAGCGCACGCGCCCTTGTTGCCAAAGGACGGGGAATAGCCATGGTCAGCCGGACCATGGGCGTGTCGCGTGCGCAACTGTCACTGCGGATTAACCGTTCTGCCGACTGGCAGGACAGGCGCTGTAACCGGCGTAATGAAGAAGCAGACGCAGAAATACTGTCGGCTATCCTCAACATTATCAGCGATATGCCGAGTTATGGTTATCGACGCGTGTGGGGCATCCTGCGCAAGCAACGTCGCACAGAGGGACAGCCACCTGTGAATGCCAAACGGCTTTACAGGATAATGAGCGAGCATAACCTGTTGTTGTTGCATCACAAACCAGAGCGACCGAAGCGTGAACATAAGGGCAAGATAGCGGTGGCAGAAAGCGATATGCGCTGGTGTTCAGATGGCTTCGAGTTCGGCTGCGACAACGGCGAAAAACTGCGGGTAACGTTCGCGCTGGACTGCTGCGACCGTGAGGCCATAGACTGGGCAGCAAGCACGGGAGGCTATGACAGTTCGACCGTGCAGGATGTGATGCTGAGGTCGGTGGAAAAGCGCTTCGGCGACAGGTTGCCCGACACAGCGGTGCAGTGGCTGACGGATAACGGTTCAGCGTATACCGCGTATGAAACGCGGAGGTTCGCGAGAGAGCTGAATCTGGAGCCCTGCACAACAGCGGTGAGCAGCCCGCAGAGTAATGGCATGGCCGAACGGTTCGTGAAAACGATGAAAGAAGACTATATCGCGTTCATGCCAAAACCGGATGTGAGAACAGCACTGCGAAACCTTGCAGTAGCGTTCACGCATTACAATGAAAACCACCCGCACAGCGCGCTGGGATATCACTCCCCGAGGGAATACCGGCGGCAGCGGACATCGTTAACTTAAGATACAAAAGCTGTTCGGAGATGGAGGGTCAAGATCAGGGTAAATGGATATTCCAGTTTATCTATTTTGACAGAGTCTTAAGGTCCGATAGCCTTAATTGCGAGCGTATCCGGTGATCATTGCGCCAGTCACACAGAGAGCGTCATGATCTGTTTGCGAAAATAACTCCAGTAACCCGTGTTTTACCCCACTACCTGTATTGGGCTGAACCAATAAATTGCTCGAATTTTTCGCACCAGATTTGCACAGTGGTGTATTCATCAATATTGACACCATTTGGCAGGTTCTTTTTGAAGTTGCCGTAGTTTTTCAAATCACCTATATATAATGATTCTTCTTTTATTTTTAAAAATGAATTACGATCATCAGCCTGGGTTTTGGTCAGATAGATCTTGTAATCCGGACCTGGAGCAATGCTACCTTCAAATGCGATTTCTTGATCGGAGACATACAGCTTTCCATCAACCCAGTGAACAGCATTACTCCCTTTTTGGTTTTTAAAAAATGCCCCCGTGTAGCGGGCATTATTTTTAACTTCCTTAATTTCATCAGCACTGGAGTTTTTCTCAGCGGTGAGGATAGGCAGTACATAGATACCGACACCGAAACCCACGCCAAATAAAGCCAGGTGCGAAGCAAAAAACAGCGCTTTAATGTTTGTTTTCATAATATTTTCCTTTGCGTATGTAAAAAGCCATAAGGGTTCTGTAGCCACACATCCCTTATGTAACAGATTAACTTGTCAAATTTATGTTGCAGCTAAGCGCCTGCATTGTCGTATAGCGTTGCAGTGGCATATCCATGGGCATTGGTATTTAAATAAGTGATGCGGAAATAATCGGCGCCTGATTTTTCTGCTTTTGCTGCAAGCTTGCTAGTCAACTCATCAATCGTGCCACCTGAAACACTGATGCTCCCAAGGCGAAGCAATTCGCACTGGTGAGAATTGTTGATTTCGGTTGATGCCTGTGTCAGCACGGGCAGGATGCTCAGACTCAATATTGCAGCAATAATGAACTTTCTCATACGCCTATCCCGTTCGTATTTTGTAGTGATCAATAAAAAATATAAGGTAAATATTTCAGTGATGCAATTGTTTTTTAGCGATAACTATAAAACATGATACTATGAACATAATGATTAAGTTAAAAGATAAGGCTATCTCCATGATTGAAAAGAAAAAAACTGGCAGGCCAAAACTCATCTCATCAGATAAGCTGGCGGAGGCGTTATTTCAGGTTTTTGCGCAAAAGGGATATGCCTCAACCTCGATAGCAGACCTGACCCATGTAACCGGAATGAAACCTCCATCGCTGTATCTGGCCTTCGGTAACAAAGAGGGGATGTATGCGGCGGCGCTTATGTATTACCGCCAGCACTGGTTGGGGGGGCTGGAACAGTGTCTGCAGGATCAAACACAAACTTTCGAACAACGGATGCGTCATTTTCTTCATGACGCCTTTACGTTGTTCAGTTGTGACGGTAAACCGTTGGGGTGCGCCATGACCTTTTCCGCACTGGCTTTCCAGATTGATGAAGGAGGCCTTGCCGCACAATTACGCGATGAAAGGCAGGCATTTACCCAGTGGCTGGAAAACGAAGCGCGAGAGGCGCAGCAATGTGGAGAGCTGCCTGCTTACCTTGCTCCTGAAGCGTTTGCCTGTTTTATTATCACACTGGAAAAAGGGTTGGCGTTGACGGCGCTGGAGCGTCCGAAATCTGAGGTGGTGAAAGAGATGATTGAAAGGGTCTTGACAGCCCTGTTTCGCCAGCATAAGAAGCAATAAATTATCTACTGGTGACGCAATGGGAGAATTTTCATTTGCATTTATTGTGAGCCCGAGGCAATGAATGGCGAGCCGGAAAAGATAAACGCGAGCTCATTATCACTTAATGTGAGCCTGTGAGGATTTTCATTGTCACTTAATCTGAGCCGAAAATTGCGCTGATTGCGAGCCCGAAGGATTTCGATTGCGAGCCGTTACAATTAGCCCTTCTGCCGGATACCGCATTGCAAATTCGGACTGTCCCGAAAACAGGTATTCCCGCCAGCCGTCCACGGTGAGACTGTCTGTTTTCTCTCTGCTTACGTACTCATCAAAATCATATTTCATTTCATAAACCTGCCTTAGGTGTAGTCAGAAACGTCGACCTCAGTATTACTGTCAGTCTGATGCCGGAGCGGGAAAACTGGCTCGTGTGATTAACATAAGAGAATCATCACAACTGCATGAATTAATTGCGTTATTAAGGTTCTCTCGCCTTTGTCATCGACTGACGGGGGGATTTCTCGCGTGTCACCATCACAATGCCAGTCAGCACCGCCAGGGCAGAAAATATCGTTCTGACCGTCAGTGATTCATCCAGGAATACCACACCCCCTAGCATTGCCAGACAGGGAACGCTGAGCTGAAGGGTACTGGCGGTGATAGAGCCGAGAGAGGGTAAAAGGGTATACCACAATACATATGCACCGGCTGAGGCGGCGGCACCGGACAGCAATGACAAAGCAATGCCCGCAGCATCATAGTGACCCTGCTTCATAAACAGCAACGAAAGAGCGAGAGCCATCGGCGTGGCGAGTACAAAATTTGCCGCCGTTGAAGCCCCGGCCGCCTGGCCCGCCCTCCCCCTGACGGAATAGGCGGCCCAGGCTAATCCGGCAACGATCATCATAAGTGCACTGTAAAGCGGCGGTGCCTTCGCCCCGGGTAACAGCAGGGCAGCAATTCCTGCCAGAGCAATAACTAAACCGCAAGCCCGCATAACGGAGAGTGATTCCCCTTTAAATAATCCGTGGATCACCATCGCAAACTGTACGGCACCAAAAAGTAACAGCGCACCTGCCCCGGTATCGAGATGGATATAGGCGACAGAGAAGAGCACTGCGTACACCATGAGGTAAAATCCGCTCAGCGGACGCCACAGCGATAATGTAGTTTTTGCGTGATAAAACAAGAAAGGTGACAGGACGAGTGCACCACTGGCCAGCCTGAGGCTGCTGAATGAAAGGGGATCAATGTGGCCTCCCTGCAGGGCCAGACGGCACAGAATAGAGTTTGCAGCAAACGCCAGCATTGCCAGGGATATTTTAAGAATGAGCGCGCAATTGGCCATTCAGTGAGACCTCATAAAATTCTTGTAAACTACCATCTAGTTGGTAGCATAGCGTAAGTGATCACCGAACAGGAAGCAATAATCAGCTTTCAAACTGGAAGGTGAGGACAGGCATTCGGAATGAATTCTGTTTCACATCCCCAGTAGAGGAAGGAAAACGCGTAATGCCAGATGCAGAGCAGAAGATTATTTTTCCCTGCGATCAAACATATGAAATCAGTTTAAGACCTGGAATATCTTATGAAAAAACTAAAATTTACGTTCAAAAATGCGGCTGGTGAAGAACTGGCCGGATTGCTTGAACTTCCTGAAAATCCTAAAGCGTTTGCGCTGTTAGCTCATTGTTTTACGTGTGGCAAAGACCTCAAAGGCGCGGCGCGTATTGCGCGGAAACTGACAGAGAATGCTATCGCCGTTCTCCGGTTTGATTTTACTGGTCTGGGAAACAGCGAAGGGGATTTTTCCAACACCAACTTCTCATCCAATATTTCGGACCTGCTTTGCGCGGTAGATTATCTCCGCCGACAGTACGAAGCGCCTTCTTTGCTCATCGGCCATAGCCTGGGGGGATCGGCCATTCTGTCTATTGCCGGCGAAGTTCCTGAGGCAAAGGCCGTTGTCACCATAGGATCACCCGGAGAACTGACACACGTAAAACGTCTTTTTAAGGATGATGTTGAAAACATTAACCAGCATGGAGCCTATCCCGTTGAGCTGGCCGGGCGGGTATTTACCTTAAAGAAACAGATGCTGGACAATATTCAGGAACACAAAATCGCTCATAAGGTGTTCGCCATGAACAAGCCTCTGCTTATTTTTCATGCGACTGAAGATGATACTGTGTTAATTGAGCAGGCCGAAAAAATATTCAAAGCAGCAAAGCATCCCAAGAGTTTCATTTCGTTGGGTAAGGCGGATCACCTTCTGACTCATGCTCAGGATGCTGAATACGTTGCCGATATCATTATATCGTGGAGCGAATGTTACCTATAAACAGAGTAAATGCGTTCAAACTCGTAGCGCAGAGGGCGATTTTCTGCAGAGATCGGACGCTGTTTATGCTGGACTGATTTTGCGATAAAGGCTTAGGCCGATGCATACAGGCGGGGCTGAATAAGGGTGAGGCCCTTGGGCGAGCATCCTTCATGCACCGGCTGAATGAAATCAGGGATCTGGGGGTGGGAGGATCAGCGTTACCACGCCACCGGCGCTGACACTACATACGGCGGCGATAACACTCTGGAATACGGTTTATATAGAAAGAACCATTGAGCCGCTTAAGCAAAAAGGAGTCCCTGTTAATGAACTGCTGGTCTCTCATCCTTCTCCACTGCTGTACAAAATATAGTCTTAGCGTGGGATAATTAATGAGATGGTCACTCCCTCCTTCCCGGTACTATGCTGAGGACAGGCTTTCATTCGGAGAACTATCATGGAAAACATTGCGCTCATTGGTATCGATCTGGGTAAAAACTCTTTCCATATTCATTGCCAGGATCGTCGCGGGAAGGCTGTTTACCGTAAAAAATTTACCCGGCCAAAGTTGATCGAATTTTTGGCGACATGCCCCGCTACAACCATCGCAATGGAAGCCTGTGGCGGTTCTCACTTTATGGCACGCAAGTTGGAAGGGTTGGGGCATTCCCCAAAGCTGATATCACCACAATTTGTCCGCCCGTTCGTTAAAAGCAATAAAAACGACTTTGTCGACGCCGAAGCTATTTGTGAAGCTGCATCGCGTCCGTCTATGCGTTTTGTGCAGCCCAGAACGGAATCTCAGCAGGCAATGCGGGCTCTGCATCGTGTCCGTGAATCCCTGGTTCAGGATAAGGTAAAAACAACCAATCAAATGCATGCTTTTCTGCTGGAATTTGGCATTAGCGTTCCCCGAGGAGCTGCCGTTATTAGCCGACTGAGTACCCTTCTTGAGGATAATAGTTTGCCTCTTTACCTCAGCCAGTTATTGCTGAAATTACAACAGCATTATCACTATCTTGTTGAGCAGATTAAAGATTTGGAATCCCAGTTGAAACGAAAGTTGGACGAAGATGAGGTTGGACAGCGCTTGCTGAGCATTCCCTGCGTCGGAACACTGACAGCGAGTACTATTTCAACTGAGATTGGCGACGGGAAGCAGTACGCCAGCAGCCGTGACTTTGCGGCGGCAACAGGGCTTGTACCTCGGCAGTACAGCACGGGAGGTAGGACGACATTGCTGGGAATTAGTAAGCGAGGTAATAAAAAGATCCGAACTTTGTTGGTTCAGTGTGCCAGGGTATTCATACAAAAACTGGAACACCAGTCTGGCAAATTGGCCGATTGGGTCAGGGATTTACTGTGCCGGAAAAGCAACTTTGTCGTCACTTGTGCTCTGGCAAACAAGCTGGCCAGAATAGCCTGGGCCCTAACGGCACGACAGCAAACTTATGTAGCATAACGGCAGAAATACACCGGTTTAAAGAATTACTGATCTGGTTTTGCGAATACTGATATTGATGATACTAACGGCCCACCGGCCTGTTGAGGAACCTGTAAAACGGAAAGGCTCATTGAAGCCGTATATTTTCTGGAGGTTCATCAGGCGCGGAACTCATCAAGGCGCGGGAATAAAATCCCATTCAGACGCCGGATAGATTCAAGCAAGCCAACTTGTCGTCAAAATCGGTGTTGCAAAAACGGGAGTGACCATAGATTCCGTTTTCCAAGCGGACCCCTTAAGTTACGGGCGGCACCAGCCGCCAAGGGCGTACTCGATGCCATCGAGGTGCTTCGCGGCATGAACAGCGACAACGCCCGCAAGGTGCCCGCCGACGCGCCGACCGCATTCATCAAGCCACGCTGGGCGAAACTGGTGCTCACGGACGATGGCATTGACCGGCGCTACTACGAGCTGTGCGCCCTGTCAGAGCTAAAGAACGCGCTGCGATCAGGCGATGTCTGGGTGCAGGGTTCGCGCCAGTTCAAGGACTTTGATGAGTACCTGGTGCCGGCCGAGAAGTTCGCTACTCTGAAGCTGGCCAACGAATTGTCGCTGGCAGTGGCCACCGATTGCGATCAGTATTTGCACGACCGACTGGCATTGCTGGAACAGCAGCTTGCCACCGTCAACCGCATGGCGGCGGCCAATGATCTGCCGGATGCCATCATTACCGAGTCCGGCCTGAAGATCACGCCGCTGGACGCGGCGGTGCCGGAGACCGCACAAGCCCTAATCGACCAGTCGGCGATGCTGCTGCCACACGTCAAGATTACCGAACTGCTGATGGAAGTTGATGAGTGGACAGGCTTCACCCGGCATTTCACGCATCTGAAGACCGGCGACACGGCCAAGGACAAAACCTTGCTGCTGACGACGATCCTGGCTGATGGCATCAATCTCGGGCTAACCAAGATGGCCGAATCCTGCCCAGGCACGACTTACGCCAAGCTGTCGTGGCTGCAAGCCTGGCACATCCGGGATGAAACGTACTCAACGGCGCTGGCCGAACTGGTCAACGCGCAGTTCCGGCAATCCTTTGCCGGAAACTGGGGCGATGGCACCACGTCATCGTCGGATGGCCAAAATTTCAGAACCGGCAGCAAAGCGGAGAGCACCGGGCATATCAACCCGAAGTATGGAAGCAGTCCAGGCCGGACGTTTTATACCCATATCTCCGACCAGTACGCGCCCTTCAGCACCAAGGTAGTCAACGTCGGCGTGCGTGATTCAACCTATGTGCTCGATGGCCTGCTGTACCACGAGTCGGACTTGCGGATCGAGGAGCACTACACCGACACAGCGGGCTTTACTGATCATGTCTTCGGCCTGATGCACCTACTGGGCTTCCGATTCGCGCCACGTATCCGAGACCTGGGCGACACCAAGCTATTCATCCCAAAGGGCGATGCCGCCTATGACGCGCTCAAGCCGATGATTAGCAGCGACCGGCTGAACATCAAGCAGATACGCGCCCATTGGGATGAAATCTTGCGGTTCGCCACTTCGATCAAACAGGGTACGGTGACGGCCTCGCTGATGTTGCGCAAGCTCGGCAGCTATCCGCGTCAGAACGGACTGGCCGTTGCACTGCGCGAGCTGGGGCGCATTGAGCGCACGCTGTTCATACTGGATTGGCTGCAAAGCGTGGAGCTGCGCCGCCGCGTGCAGGCCGGACTCAACAAAGGCGAGGCGCGCAACGCGCTGGCCAGGGCGGTGTTCTTCAACCGACTGGGCGAAATCCGCGACCGCAGTTTTGAGCAACAACGCTACCGGGCCAGCGGCCTCAATCTGGTAACGGCGGCCATCGTGCTTTGGAACACGGCCTATCTGGAACGGGCAACCAATGCTTTGAACGGGCACGGCAAACCGGTAGACGAGACGCTGTTTCAATACCTGTCACCGCTGGGGTGGGAACACATCAATCTGACCGGCGATTACCTCTGGCGCAGCAGCACCAAGGTCGGCGCAGGCAAGTTCAGACCGTTGCGACCACTGCCACCGGCTTAACGTGCTTTATTTAATGAGATGGTCACTCCCTCCTTCCCAGTACTATGCTGAGGACAGGCTTTCATTCGGAGAACCATCATGGAAAACGTTGCGCTTATTGGTATCGATCTGGGTAAGAACTCTTTCCATATTCATTGTCAGGATCATCGTGGGAAGGCCGTTTACCGTAAAAAATTCACCCGACCAAAGCTAATCGAATTTCTGGCGACATGCCCGGCAACAACCATCGCGATGGAAGCCTGTGGCGGTTCTCACTTTATGGCACGCAAGCTGGCAGAGTTAGGGCATTTTCCAAAGCTGATATCACCGCAATTTGTCCGCCCATTCGTTAAAAGCAACAAAAATGACTTCGTTGATGCTGAAGCTATCTGTGAAGCAGCATCACGTCCATCTATGCGTTTCGTGCAGCCCAGAACCGAATCTCAGCAGGCAATGCGAGCTCTGCATCGTGTCCGTGAATCCCTGGTTCAGGATAAGGTGAAAACAACTAATCAGATGCATGCTTTTCTGCTGGAATTTGGTATCAGCGTTCCGCGAGGTGCTGCCGTTATTAGTCGACTGAGTACCCTTCTTGAGGACAGTAGTTTGCCTCTTTATCTCAGCCAGTTACTGCTGAAATTACAACAGCATTATCACTATCTTGTTGAGCAGATTAAAGATCTGGAATCTCAGTTGAAACGAAAGTTGGACGAAGATGAGGTTGGACAGCGCTTGCTGAGTATTCCCTGCGTTGGAACGCTGACTGCCAGTACTATTTCAACTGAGATTGGCGACGGGAAGCAGTACGCCAGCAGCCGTGACTTTGCGGCGGCAACAGGGCTGGTACCCCGACAGTACAGCACGGGAGGTCGGACGACATTGTTAGGGATTAGCAAGCGGGGCAACAAAAAGATCCGAACTTTGTTGGTTCAGTGTGCCAGGGTATTCATACAAAAACTGGAACACCAGTCTGGCAAGTTGGCCGACTGGGTCAGGGAGTTGTTGTGTCGGAAAAGCAACTTTGTCGTCACCTGTGCTCTGGCAAACAAGCTGGCCAGAATAGCCTGGGCACTGACGGCGCGACAGCAAACTTACGAAGCATAAAGGCAGAAATACACCAGTTTAAACAATCATTCATCTGGTTTTGCGAATACTGATATTGATGATACTAACGGCCCACCGGCCTGTTGAGGAACCTGTAAAACGGAAAGGCTCATTGAAGCCGTATATTTTCTGGAGGTTCATCAGGCGCGGAACTCATCGAGGCGCGGGAATAAAATCCCATTCAGACGCCGGATAGATTCAAGCAAGCCAACTTGTCGTCAAAATCGGTGTTGCAAAAACGGGAGTGACCATAGATTCGTTTTCTGAGACGACCCCTAGCGGTGCGTACAATGAAGCCTTTATGTTAAATAGGGGCTTTTGTTGTCCGGAAAAGGCTGAGCAAAAATACGATAAACAGTGTCATACCGGTAACCAGCATGACATAGCCGGCTGTTGGGTTATAAGTCAGACAGAAGGCTGTGCAGGCACTGGGGGCGTGTATGCGAAAAAGCCCGGCAAAACACAGACTGGCCGAGAGTCCGTAAAATAACGATCCTGCGATAACGGTCAGCATAATTCTAAACATTGTCCCTTTGTCCCTTTGACCCTAATCATCCTCATCTTTTTTCTAATATGCCCCTTAAAATCAGGATGTTGATTGTTTTGTATGCAAGAAATGGACTAAAGAAATTTGTTTGTGATCCCATTCTCGTTTCTGCATATGAACAAAAAAGCCCCGCACATGGGCGGGGCTGAATGCTGCGAGTCTGCGACGGTGACTTATCCCGGAAGCGTCCAGTCAGGTCGTTCAAAATGGCAGGTATAGCCGTTGGGATTATGCTGCAGGTAATCCTGATGCTCTGGCTCTGCAGACCAGAACTCACCGGCCTGCTCTACTTCTGTCACCACGACTCCGGGCCAGACTCCTGAATCATCTATTTCACGGATAAGCTGGTTTGCCTGCTGCTTTTGCTCCTCTGTGGTGAAAAAGATGGCTGAGCGGTAGCTTGAGCCGACGTCATTACCCTGACGAAGTATTGTTGTAGGGTTGTGAATACTAAAGAAATATTCCAGTAGTTTTCGGTAGCTCAGTTTATCCGGGGAATACACCACCTTCACCGCCTCCGCATGTCCTGGGTGGTGCTGGTATGTCGGGTTATCATTACGTCCGCCGGTATAGCCCACTTCGGTGCTGACCACGCCATTGAGTTTGCGGATCAGCTCCTGGACACCCCAGAAACAACCACCGGCAAGGATTGCCACATCAGTTTTCATGCTTATCTCCTTTCTCAAACAGGGGAAGAAATTCACCGTATCCTTCTGTTTCCAGAGCGCCTTTCGGGATAAAACGCAGTGAAGCCGAGTTAATGCAGTAACGTAATCCACCGGTATCCTGTGGCCCGTCAGGGAAGACGTGTCCCAGATGGCTGTCACCGTGATGGGAACGCACTTCAGTACGCACCATGCCGTGACTGAGGTCGCTCAGGTTGCGGACGTTGTTTTCCACTGGTTTGCTGAATGCCGGCCAGCCACAGCCCGAATCAAATTTGTCCTTCGACGAGAACAGTGGCTCACCGGAGACGATATCCACGTACAGTCCGTCCTCAAAGTGGTCGTCATATTCTCCGGTAAACGGGCGCTCAGTGGCGCTTTTCTGGGTGACGCTGAACTGCAGTTCCGTCAGTGCCTGAATGGTCTGTGGGTCTTTTTTATACGGTTTGTTCATATCGCTCTCCTGACAAATCTCACTCACCGGGACGGGTCCTGCTCATGAATAAGATCCAGATAGTGTTTTTCAAAGTCCGGGTTGGCGGGGAGCGACTTATTTTCCAGGTAGCGCTCTAAAAAGTAGCGGGGAGTGATCCCCGCCCGAAAGGCGGCTTCCATGCCTCTCACCATGAACCCGGGAGTGGTGTCATATTTGCTGGCCAGAAATATCAGGCTGCTGCGTAATTCAGGGTCACCCCATGGCTGACAATGCGTCAGACGAGCGGGGTTTGTGCACGGCGCTGAGTTGCTTCGCCCTCCGGTTAATCAGTGTCCGTCGCAGGTCATGACGCAACAGCACCAGTCCAGCCCCAATCAGAAGAACATCCTTGATAATGAAGCTGTCAATGCGACCCAGCTGCGGCAGAAGGCTCAGGGTGACGATGCCGGTGCCTGCCACCATCAGGGCGCCTGCTGCACCCACTGCCGGCCGGAAAAATCCGGCAATCAGGGCCAGAAGGGTGATATTTTCCACCACGCCGAGTGCGTAGCTGAGCCCCTGAACGCCGAGAGCCGGATACAGCGCACCGAGCCAGGTGCCTGGCAGCAGGTGGTGAAGGGCATTGGCCTCGAAGGCAAACCATTTGTAGGTGCCAAACAGGGCGAAGATGAAAATCACTGACAGCCGCAGAACCATAATGTCCAGGCCTGACGTTTTACGAAGTAACCGGCGCAGTTGTGTCTCGACGTTATTTTTCATGGTGTGTGTCCTTTTATTTTCGTTTTGTGTTTATGCAAACAGCGTGGCGCGGGCATGAACGAAACGGGCCTGCTCAAGCTCAGAAATCAGATAAGCGGCAGCGCCATGTTCAAGGGCTTCGCGGATAACCTCCCGCTCCAGCTCATCCACGGAAGACACCCAGCCAACAGAGAGTGTACGGACCGGTACCAGAGCTGCTTTTTCTTCCTCAGTAAGATCGGATTTGATGATGACCGGTCCATGGGCTTTACGGGTGAAGACAGCGATAACGTCGTTGATAAGTGCTTTCATGATGATGCCCCCTGCATGTCTGTTTTATTGTGTTGTCGTGTTGTTAATATTTATTCTACCTACCAGTAGATAGATTGGCAAGGGGTAACTGGAAATTAAACGCAAGGAAAGTCTTAATGTCTTCTGAGGCCCCCGGAATACAGGCGTTGTCAGCGGTGATTTTTTTGAGTGCTGGCTGCCCCGGTTAAACCGGGGCAGCCACAGGCGTGGCTTTACGGGCGGGAGAGTAGCTGAATAAGCGCGCTCATGGTGCGGGAACAGGCATCATGAGGAGGGATCCGATTGAGCATCAGGGCCCCTTTAATGGCGCTGCCGATGATAATGGCCACGTCAGCCGGCTCAGCAGTAAAAGCCAGTTCACCGCTTTCACGACCCGAAACCAGCACACTGGTCAGGATGCGCAGGTCGGTTTGTGCCAGTCGTGAGGTGGCTTTCTGAAGAGGTTCTTCAAACAGGGCGCTGTCGGACAGCATGGCGTGAATGCCACACATCTGGCCGCTGTCGGCGCATTTGAGAAATGCGTCCATATAACCCTGCAGACGGGCTTTACCCGGTGGCAGCTGTAACAGGGCAGCTTCCAGTTTCAGCAGGCTGGCCTCCTTGTATTCACAATAGGCAAGCCCGAGGTCGGTTTTGGTCTGAAAATGGTAATGGATACTGGCCTTCCGTATTCCCAGACCGTCAGCGAGATCAGCATAGCTGAAGCCCTGGTAGCCGTTCTGCTGGATAAGGGTATCAGTCAGTTCAATCAGACTGTCATGGGTGGACATAATGTTCTCCTGGCACCTGCGGGTGCCTGTTATTCAGACACAACTGCGCCCGGAAACCAGAAGGGTTCCGGGCGCAGTTGCGAGGGTAACGGGTATTCAACGATACAGGACAGCGGTACCGGAAAGTTTATTCATACCGGTGGCACTGGTGATGCGGTAGTGTGTGGCCCCGGCATCAGCGGCTTTCATATCCAGTGAGGCCACCAGGTCATCCAGGGTGGTGAAGCCACCGGAAGAGACCACCCCAATTTTTTGCAGCGATGCTGCTTCGCTGCGGGAAACCATTTGCGGGCTGGCGGCATAGCTCAGTGCGCTGGCGGACAGGGCGATGATGGCAAGGGTGGTTTTGATGATGTTTTTCATGATGACGCTCCTGATGTTCTGTTGTGTGTTTTTGTTTGTGTGTCGTGTTGTTAAAATCAAATATACCAACCAGTAGATAGGTTGGCAAGTGTTAATTGGGGTCCGCTTGGAAAACGAATCTATGGTCACTCCCGTTTTTGCAACACCGATTTTGACGACAAGTTGGCTTGCTTGAATCTATCCGGCGTCTGAATGGGATTTTATTCCCGCGCCTTGATGAGTTCCGCGCCTGATGAACCTCCAGAAAATATACGGCTTCAATGAGCCTTTCCGTTTTACAGGTTCCTCAACAGGCCGGTGGGCCGTTAGTATCATCAATATCAGTATTCGCAAAACCAGATCAGTAATTCTTTAAACCGGTGTATTTCTGCCGTTATGCTACATAAGTTTGCTGTCGTGCCGTTAGGGCCCAGGCTATTCTGGCCAGCTTGTTTGCCAGAGCACAAGTGACGACAAAGTTGCTTTTCCGGCACAGTAAATCCCTGACCCAATCGGCCAATTTGCCAGACTGGTGTTCCAGTTTTTGTATGAATACCCTGGCACATTGAACCAACAAAGTTCGGATCTTTTTATTACCTCGCTTACTAATTCCCAGCAATGTCGTCCTACCTCCCGTGCTGTACTGCCGAGGTACAAGCCCTGTTGCCGCCGCAAAGTCACGGCTGCTGGCGTACTGCTTCCCGTCGCCAATCTCAGTTGAAATAGTACTCGCTGTCAGTGTTCCGACGCAGGGAATGCTCAGCAAGCGCTGTCCAACCTCATCTTCGTCCAACTTTCGTTTCAACTGGGATTCCAAATCTTTAATCTGCTCAACAAGATAGTGATAATGCTGTTGTAATTTCAGCAATAACTGGCTGAGGTAAAGAGGCAAACTATTATCCTCAAGAATGGTACTCAGTCGGCTAATAACGGCAGCTCCTCGGGGAACGCTAATGCCAAATTCCAGCAGAAAAGCATGCATTTGATTGGTTGTTTTTACCTTATCCTGAACCAGGGATTCACGGACACGATGCAGAGCCCGCATTGCCTGCTGAGATTCCGTTCTGGGCTGCACAAAACGCATAGACGGACGCGATGCAGCTTCACAAATAGCTTCGGCGTCGACAAAGTCGTTTTTATTGCTTTTAACGAACGGGCGGACAAATTGTGGTGATATCAGCTTTGGGGAATGCCCCAACTCTTCCAACTTGCGTGCCATAAAGTGAGAACCGCCACAGGCTTCCATTGCGATGGTTGTAGCGGGGCATGTCGCCAAAAATTCGATCAACTTTGGCCGGGTAAATTTTTTACGGTAAACAGCCTTCCCGCGACGATCCTGGCAATGAATATGGAAAGAGTTTTTACCCAGATCGATACCAATGAGCGCAATGTTTTCCATGATAGTTCTCCGAATGAAAGCCTGTCCTCAGCATAGTACCGGGAAGGAGGGAGTGACCATCTCATTAATTATCCCACGCTAAGACTGTTTTTTGTACAAAGCGGTATCGACTGTACGTAATGAGCGGTATTTTCCGGATCCCAGCTTAAGATTATTACGCCAGACGTAATCTCCACTCAGATTGATATGTTCCCAGCCCAGGGGAGAAAGATGAGAGACCAGTTGCTCATTTATCGGGATACCCTTTCGTTTTAGTGACTCAATAGCTCTTTCTATATATACCGTGTTCCACAACGTGATCGCTGCTGTCAGTAATGTCAGCCCGCTGGCGCGATAACTCTGATTCTCCAGCCCACGATCCCTTATTTCACCCAGACGGTGCAAAAAGACCGCTCGCGCAAGGGCATTACGGGCCTCACCCTTATTCAGCCCCGCCTGCACGCGTCGGCGCAGACCGGGATCACGGAACCAGTCCAGCATAAATAGTGTCCGTTCGATGCGGCCAATCTCTCTCAGCGCTTTGGCAAGTCCATTCTGTTTTGGGTAACTGGCTAACTTTTTCATCATCAGTGATGCGGTGACTGTCCCCTGCTTAATCGAGGTTGCCAGGCGCAATACCTCATCCCAGTGCGACTCAATGTCTTTGATATTTAGGCAGGTTGTTGATATGACAGACTGAAGCCCCGGATAGCGCTCGGCCTTTCCATGAATAAACAGCCGCTTGTCATGAAGATCACGGATCCTTGGCGCAAAAGCGAATCCCAGCAGGTGCATCAGGGCGAAAACATGTTCAGTGAAGCCTGCGGTATCGGTGTAATGCTCGGTAATTTCCAGATCGCTTTCATGGTACAGCAGGCCATCAAGCACGTGGGTTGAGTCGCGCACCCGGCTGATCACTTTGGCGTAGAACGGGCTGTATTGGTCTGAGATATGCGTATAAATCTGCACGCCCGGCTCCTGACCATATTTAAGATTGACCTGACCGGCATAACGTCCGTGACTGCCTACCCGAAAGTTCTGCCCGTCTGACGACGATGTTGTCCCGTCGCCCCAGAATGCGGCCAGAGGCCGCTCTTTCTGTGCGTTGACCAGCTCGGCCAGTGCCGCTGAATAAGTTTCATCCCTGATGTACCATGCCTGAATACCTTCGAGTGACGATCTTGTGGCCCCAGGGCAGGATTCCGCCATTTTTGTCAGCCCAAGGTTGATGCCGTCAGCCAGAATGGTGGTCAGCAACAGTCTTCCGTCTTTTGGTCTGACGTTATTATTTTTGAGGTGCGCGAAGTGACGCGTAAATCCCGTCCAGCTATCAACTTCTTCCAGTATCTCCGTAATTTTCGGATGGGGAAGCATGCCATAGACCAAATCTGCAAAGGGCGAAACACCTGAAGGAACGCTGTTCTCCAGTGGAGTGATTTTTACGCCTTTATCTGAGATATCTACATCGGGCAAATCACCGGCAAGCGCCATCGCGTTAACTTCTTCCAGCCGAGATGCAAGAAGAGTCATACGGGCCTGAAGGTATGCCTGGCTATCGGTCTGAACGGCCAACTGTAACTGGTCATTATGTCGGGATTTCTCAAACTCAGCAGTCGGGATGAGATAATCATCAAAATTTTTGTAGCGGCGCGATCCTTTTACCCAGATATCACCGGAACGTAATGGGCACTGTTGCAAAGTTAGCGATGAGGCAGCCTTTTGTCTTATTCAAAGGCCTTACATTTCAAAAACTCTGCTTACCAGGCGCATTTCGCCCAGGGGATCACCATAATAAAATGCTGAGGCCTGGCCTTTGCGTAGTGCACGCATCACCTCAATACCTTTGATGGTGGCGTAAGCCGTCTTCATGGATTTAAATCCCAGCGTGGCGCCGATTATCCGTTTCAGTTTGCCATGATCGCATTCAATCACGTTGTTCCGGTACTTAATCTGTCGGTGTTCAACGTCAGACGGGCACCGGCCTTCGCGTTTGAGCAGAGCAAGCGCGCGACCATAGGCGGGCGCTTTATCCGTGTTGATGAATCGCGGGATCTGCCACTTCTTCACGTTGTTGAGGATTTTACCCAGAAACCGGTATGCAGCTTTGCTGTTACGACGGGAGGAGAGATAAAAATCGACAGTGCGGCCCCGGCTGTCGACGGCCCGGTACAGATACGCCCAGCGGCCATTGACCTTCACGTAGGTTTCATCCATGTGCCACGGGCAAAGATCGGAAGGGTTACGCCAGTACCAGCGCAGCCGTTTTTCCATTTCAGGCGCATAACGCTGAACCCAGCGGTAAATCGTGGAGTGATCGACATTCACTCCGCGTTCAGCCAGCATCTCCTGCAGCTCACGGTAACTGATGCCGTATTTGCAGTACCAGCGTACGGCCCACAGAATGATGTCACGCTGAAAATGCCGGCCTTTGAATGGGTTCATGTGCAGCTCCATCAGCAAAAGGGGATGATAAATTTATCACCACCGACTATTTGCAACAGTGCCGGAATTTGGTATCAGCGTTCCGCGAGGTGCTGCCGTTATTAGTCGACTGAGTACCCTTCTTGAGGACAGTAGTTTGCCTCTTTATCTCAGCCAGTTACTGCTGAAATTACAACAGCATTATCACTATCTTGTTGAGCAGATTAAAGATCTGGAATCTCAGTTGAAACGAAAGTTGGACGAAGATGAGGTTGGACAGCGCTTGCTGAGTATTCCCTGCGTTGGAACGCTGACTGCCAGTACTATTTCAACTGAGATTGGCGACGGGAAGCAGTACGCCAGCAGCCGTGACTTTGCGGCGGCAACAGGGCTGGTACCCCGACAGTACAGCACGGGAGGTCGGACGACATTGTTAGGGATTAGCAAGCGGGGCAACAAAAAGATCCGAACTTTGTTGGTTCAGTGTGCCAGGGTATTCATACAAAAACTGGAACACCAGTCTGGCAAGTTGGCCGACTGGGTCAGGGAGTTGTTGTGTCGGAAAAGCAACTTTGTCGTCACCTGTGCTCTGGCAAACAAGCTGGCCAGAATAGCCTGGGCACTGACGGCGCGACAGCAAACTTACGAAGCATAAAGGCAGAAATACACCAGTTTAAACAATCATTCATCTGGTTTTGCGAATACTGATATTGATGATACTAACGGCCCACCGGCCTGTTGAGGAACCTGTAAAACGGAAAGGCTCATTGAAGCCGTATATTTTCTGGAGGTTCATCAGGCGCGGAACTCATCGAGGCGCGGGAATAAAATCCCATTCAGACGCCGGATAGATTCAAGCAAGCCAACTTGTCGTCAAAATCGGTGTTGCAAAAACGGGAGTGACCATAGATTCCGTTTTCTGAGACGACCCCTGATATGAGCAGGCTGTCGAGTGCTGATTTATGCTGCTTTTCCAGTTGCGCGGTAAGTGTCGAAAATACCGATCTGTTAGCGAGCGTGACGACTTCGGCAAGCGTCCGTTCGATCACTTCAACAGAAGGGAAAATAACATTATTGTTATGTAGCCAGCTGAGCATTTCTTCCGCCAGCATAAATCCTTTGTCAGTTCGCATGGCATAGGGGTGCAGATGACGGATACAGTCTTTTTTGCATTGACCGGCTGAACGGGGATAGCTCCAGGTAGCGATAAAGTTCGGTCAGATGTTCCCAGCGGGTTTGCTCTCTGGATGCATATTCCGGCCATAAATCAGGCTGAAGTTTCAGTCGGGAAGCAACCCTGGATACAACGCCATTGTGAGGAGCACTGCTTTTGTCCGGAATAAATCCAGGTCCACGCAGATAACAGAGTAATACAGCAAAGCCCAGGCGATTCGCTGGCCTTCGGTGCTTATTAATGAGCGCAATATCCGGTTCGTTCAGAAAACACATTCGGGTCAGAATAATTTCATCATCTGGTATAACCAGTAAGCGTTCCTGCTCTTCGCTGCTCAGTATCTGTCGCCGTGGCATAAATGCCTCCCTCGCGTATAGTTTTCATCTGTTATTTGTTCGCTGTGACCGAAACCGGTCGGTTTCGTACACCACTTACAGCACATGTCCGAAACTTAGTGAAATTAATTTCGGACACACGTTATAATTCGGACATCCATTTCGTACGGAAAGTTTCCCATGTCACGTGTTTTTGCCTACTGCAGGGTCTCAACTCTGGAACAGACCACAGAAAACCAGCGTCGTGAAATTGAAGCGGCGGGTTTTGCCATCAGATCCCAACGACTTATTGAGGAGCATATCAGTGGCTCGGTTGCTGCCAGCGAACGCCCCGGATTTATCCGGTTGCTAGATCGCATGGAAAATGGGGATGTACTGATTGTCACCAAACTTGACCGTCTGGGTCGTAATGCGATGGATATCCGAAAAACAGTAGAGCAACTGGCGGCTTTAGATATTCGCGTTCATTGTCTCGCACTCGGAGGCGTTGACTTGACCAGTCCGGCCGGAAAAATGACTATGCAGGTAATTTCTGCTGTAGCGGAGTTTGAGCGGGATTTGCTGCTTGAGCGAACGTATTCAGGTATTGCGAGGGCAAAAGCGGCTGGAAAACGCTTCGGTCGCCCCCCCATCCTGAGCGAGGAACAAAAGCAAACAGTGACAGAGCGCCTAAATGCTGGCATCAGTATCAGTGCTATTGCCCGGGAATTTAATACCACCCGCCAGACTATCCTTCGGGTAAAGGCTGGATTGCTGCAAGAGTGAGCGGCTGGGAAGATTATAAAAAAATCAAATGGTTATTATGAAATAAAACAGCCTGCTGGGTTCTTTTCCCCCTATTTTTTATAAAAGAGTAGACAAAAGAGGTTCGCGACACTAATCTACCAACTAGATGATTGGTGCTGGTTACACCAGCTATACCTTTTATCAAGAAATTACAGGAGCCATTATGTCTACTACCGTTAAACCTTCTGCAGACGCAGCTGCGATCCACAATACCCGTGAAGCAGTTCGCAGCCAGCCTGGCCTGGGTAACCTGACTTTCCAGATGAAAGCCCGTTCCAGCGGCGGATTAACCGTTCGCACAGAGACCGGCGCCACAATCCAGAACGGCGTTATCGATACCAGCCGTGTGGGGAAATTTTCTAATATCGGTGATGAACCCGCAGGTTTACTCGGCACCGATACCGGCATGAGCCCGACTGAATACATCATGCAGGCGCTGGCTGGCTGTTATACCGCCACCCTTACCATGATGGCTGCTGAAAAAGGGATCGACCTGGACGGTATCGAGCTGGATCTTAATTTCGATATCAACCTCAACGGCTTCCTTGGGCTGGACAGCAACGTGCGTAAAGGTGCGAAATCTATTCGCGTCGATGTTCACCTTACGAGCAAGACCGCCAGTCGCGAGGAGTTAGAAGCGCTGGTCAGCGAAATGCAAAAGAATTCGCCAATCCACGATACTCTGGCTAATCCGGTTGAAATGATTACACGCCTGGCGTGATGTCAGAGATGTAATGCTGCCATTCAGAATGCAGGATGGCAGTGACGTTCAGCTCTGCACGATACTGAGTCAGTGATACAACTTGCTACGGAAAAATAGCAACAATATAATCTATCAACTAGTAGATTATATGGAGTAATTATGACAACCATGACACGGGAACGGCTGCTCAGCGAAGCAGAACACCTGATGCGCGAAAAAGGGTATTCAGTATTCAGCTATGCTGATTTATCAAAAATAGTGGGTATCACCAAGGCCAGTATTCATCACCATTTCCCGACCAAAGATATTCTGGGTGAGCAGGTGGTAATACAGGCGTTCTCTGATACACAACGCGTATTTGAGCAGATAGAGGCGACTGAGAAAAGCGCGGAGAGAAGAATTGCGGCTTACATCGATATCTTCGCGCAAAGCCATAAAGCTTCGCTACTGCCACTGTGTTGTGCGTTGTCAGCAGAGACCGCCAATCTGCCTCAGGCAATTACTGTACAGACATCACTTTATTTCGATATGCAAATCGAGTGGCTCACAAAAGTCGTCAGGGCGGGCATGGAGTCAGGTGAGTTTTCATCCCATGCCGAACCATCAGATATTGCTTTGATGATCATTAATGTCTGTGAAGGCTCAAGCGTAGTGGCGCATGCAACGGCCAGACCCGAAGTCTTCGCCAACAGCCTTAAGTATATAAAACTGCTTCTTAATACCCCTCATTCAGGAGAATGACACTATGCTGGACTGGAACAACTATCGCTCAGAGTTAATGCAACGTTTAGGCGAGTTGGGCAAACTGACCCCCGAGACCATGAAAGGCGTGGTTGCCCTGGGCAACGCAGGTAACAAAACTGACCTTTTGGGCGCAAAAGTGCGTGAACTCATTGCCCTGGCGTGCGCAGTCACAACCCGCTGCGACGGCTGTATTGCTTTTCACGCCGACGCCGCTGTGAAAGCCGGTGCAACCGACGCTGAAATTGCTGAAGCGCTGGGCGTGGCGATTAACCTCAACGCTGGCGCGGCGGTCATTCATTCAGCCCGCACTCTGGATGCCGTCGGTCAGGCACGCGGTTAAGCATTAATAAATTCCACGTTAAAAGGGCATTACTGCCCTTTTTTTATGTCCGCAATAGCCTGAGCATATACCGATGCAGGTTTCACACCCGGTATGCGTTTAACTAATTGCCCTTCATGAAATATCAGCACAGACGGCAGCCCCCAGATCTCGTATTTGGTTGTCAGCACCGGCGCCTGATCTACATTGACTTTCCCCACCTGAATATCTCTATCGAGCCGGTCTGCAAACTGACTGAACATTTCTTCGCTGGCCTGACAGGGCGGACACCAGGGTGCAGAGAAACGTACCACCGATATTCCTTTGTACTGCTCTATCTGGCGGAAATTATCTTCGTTATAAGCTGTTAATGTACGCATGGTGATGACCTCGCAAAATGAGTGACAATTCAGGAATGGCTGCGTTATGACAAAAAAATACGACACACCCATTGACCTACCTACTAGATGGTTGGCATATTGCCACCCATCAGATGTTTATGCAACTCCAGTGCGCGACGTCCAGTCGATGATACTGCCGGGCTGTGCAAATCCCTGCCGGGATACTCCTTTTTGTTTTTTGTGAGGTATACGATGAGTAAGCTTTTCACCCCCTACAATCTGTCTGGCCTGGCGTTAAAAAACCGTGTAGTCATGGCACCGATGACCCGCACCCGCACCATGAATGACGTGCCGGATGAGGTCGTGGCTTTGTACTATGCACAGCGTGCTTCTGCTGGCCTGCTCATCACCGAAGGGATGCCGGTTTCAGAAGAAGGCCGGGGTTACCTTTATACCCCTGGTATCTACAACGACGAACACGTCCAGGGCTGGCGTAAAGTGACACAAGCGGTTCACGCCAAAGGTGGCCGTATTTTCGCGCAGCTCTGGCACGTCGGCCGTATGTCTCACGTCTCTCTTCAGCCAGGCCACATAGCGCCGGTTTCAGCGGGCACCGTTCAGGCGGTCAATACCACCGTTTTTGCGCTGACCGAATCCGGAGAACCGGGCCCGGTTGTACCAAGCCAGCCACGCGCGCTGGAAACGCATGAAGTTAAACGCATCACTGCAGACTTCGTGCACTCCGCACGCCTGGCGATGGAAGCCGGCTTTGACGGCGTGGAAATCATGGCGGCAAACGGATTCATCTTTGACCAGTTCCTCAGTAGCGAACTGAACACCCGCACCGACGAATACGGCGGCTCGGTGGAAAATCGTCAGCGTTTCCTGCTGGAGACCATTGACGCCGTGGCGGAAGCCGTGGGTAACAGCCACGTTGCCGTGCGCCTGTCACCGTTCGGCCGCATTTATGACCTCGCGCCGTATGAAGGTGAAGAGCAAACCTGGTCAGCCATCACCGACGCGCTCGGTCAGCGGGAACTGGCCTACGTACACCTTTACTATCAGCCGGTGTACACCAAAGCGCCACTTCCGGAAGGCTTCCGCCGCCGTTTTCGCAACACGTTTAAAGGCACCATCATCGCTGCCGGCGGTTTTACCCGTGATATCGCAGAGCAGGCTCTGGAAGATGATGAGCTGGATCTGGTGGCATTTGGTGTGCCCTACATCGCTAACCCGGATCTGGTTGAAAGAATGCAAAACGGCTGGCCACTGGCAGAAAGTGACCGCGCCACCTACTACGGCGTCAGTGGTTCCCCGGAAAAAGGCTATACCGATTACCCGGTCTGGCAGGCGCAATAAATCCCATACGGTCGCGGTTCTCTGATAAGTGAGAACCGACCGCCCAACGTCTTTGAGGAATCATTATGCAAACGCTGAAACCCACCCTTACCATCGATATCTGGTCAGATTTGGTCTGCCCGTGGTGCTGGATTGCTAAAAAAAGATTTGAACAGGGTCTGAATCGCTTTGAATTTCGCGACCAGGTGGTGATCCGCCATCACAGCTACCGTCTGGCCGGTGGTACTCCCGCGATGCCTTTTAAGGATGCCATCGTTAAAAAGCTGGGCAGTCAGCATTCAGCGGAGCTGATGATGAATCAGGTGGGCACCGCCGGTAAATCTGAAGGTCTGATCTACAACTTCGACGGCATGATGTTTGGTGATACAGAAGATGCACACACCCTGCTGGTTGCCGCGCGTAAGGCCGGAATTGCGGACACGGTGGAAGAACGTTTTTATCATGGCAGTATCACCGAAGGTCGCTCTCTCTTTGACCGTCAGCAGCTCGTTGCCATGGCCGTAGAAGCCGGTATGCCGAAAGCTGACGCTGAAGCCGCCCTGGAAAATGACGATTTTCGCGCCACCGTTTCCGACGATGAAGCCCACGCACAGTCTATTGGCCTCAGCGGCGTTCCGGTTTTTGTGATGAACGAAAAATATGCCATCAGCGGGGCTCAGGCAGCAGATAACTTTTTGAATGCCCTGCGTCAGGTCTGGGATGAACAGCAAACCGAATTTTCAGCCACTGCGGGTCAGACCTGCGGAACGGATGGCTGCAGTATTTAATCCGTCAACCGCCGGCAGTTTCACGCTGCCGGCAACGTCTTACCCACCAGTAATGGAGTCAGAAAATGAACACTTTTTTCAAAGGTAAAAAACTGCTCGTCGTCGGCGGTACCAGCGGCATGGGCCTGGCCGTGGCACGCATGGTACTGGAAGCGGGCGGCAGTGTCGTGCTGACCGGGAATAAAAAAGACAAAGCCGAAGCGGTGCAAAAAGAACTGAGCCCTCTGGGACCGGTTGCGGTCATCGCGGCGAACCTGATGACCGAAGAAGGTATGGAAACTATCCGTCAGGAAATTAATGCTCACCATCACGATATCAGCCTGATGGTGAATGCCGCCGGTATCTTCATGCCCAAAGGATTTACCGAGCACAGCTTTGCCGATTATGACATGTATCTTTCGCTGAACCGAGCCACGTTCTTTATTACACAGGATGTCGTGAAGAACATGCTCGCCGCGAAGCTCGAAGGGTCTATCGTCAACGTCGGTTCGATTGGTGCTCAGGCTGCACTGGGTGACTCGCCGGCCTCGGCCTATTCAATGGCAAAAGCGGGTCTGCATGCCCTGACGCGTAATCTGGCGATTGAGCTGGCCAGCGCGGGTATTCGTGTCAACGCGGTGTCTCCCGGGATTGTTCATACGCCGATATACGAAGGCTTCATGGACAAAGCGGATATCGCAGATGCTATGAAGTCGCTGAACGATTTCCACCCGCTGGGACGCGTCGGAACTGCCGAAGATGTGGCAAACACTATTCTCTTCCTGTTGTCTGACAAAACCTCATGGGTGACGGGCGCTATCTGGGATGTCGATGCGGGCATCATGGCGGTCAGACGATAACCCCGTGACGCTGGCATAAGCCGCCCCTTAAGGGGGCACTGTTGCAAATAGTCGGTGGTGATAAACTTATCATCCCCTTTTGCTGATGGAGCTGCACATGAACCCATTCAAAGGCCGGCATTTTCAGCGTGACATCATTCTGTGGGCCGTACGCTGGTACTGCAAATACGGCATCAGTTACCGTGAGCTGCAGGAGATGCTGGCTGAACGCGGAGTGAATGTCGATCACTCCACGATTTACCGCTGGGTTCAGCGTTATGCGCCTGAAATGGAAAAACGGCTGCGCTGGTACTGGCGTAACCCTTCCGATCTTTGCCCGTGGCACATGGATGAAACCTACGTGAAGGTCAATGGCCGCTGGGCGTATCTGTACCGGGCCGTCGACAGCCGGGGCCGCACTGTCGATTTTTATCTCTCCTCCCGTCGTAACAGCAAAGCTGCATACCGGTTTCTGGGTAAAATCCTCAACAACGTGAAGAAGTGGCAGATCCCGCGATTCATCAACACGGATAAAGCGCCCGCCTATGGTCGCGCGCTTGCTCTGCTCAAACGCGAAGGCCGGTGCCCGTCTGACGTTGAACACCGACAGATTAAGTACCGGAACAACGTGATTGAATGCGATCATGGCAAACTGAAACGGATAATCGGCGCCACGCTGGGATTTAAATCCATGAAGACGGCTTACGCCACCATCAAAGGTATTGAGGTGATGCGTGCACTACGCAAAGGCCAGGCCTCAGCATTTTATTATGGTGATCCCCTGGGCGAAATGCGCCTGGTAAGCAGAGTTTTTGAAATGTAAGGCCTTTGAATAAGACAAAAGGCTGCCTCATCGCTAACTTTGCAACAGTGCCCACCGTTGAACGTCACATCCGGGGCAAATGGGCCTGCGACAGCTGCGAGACGTTGATCCAGGCACCGGTGCCACCGCAGGTGATCGACAAAGGCATCCCCACCGCTGGCCTGCTGGCCCAGGTGCTGGTGGCCAAGTATGCCGACCATCTGCCGCTGTACCGTCAGGAACGCATGTTCGGCCGTGCCGGCCTGGAAATCCCGCGCTCCACCCTGGCCGAATGGGTGGGTGCCTGTGGTGTGCAGTTGCAGCCGCTGGTGGATGCGTTGAGAAATACTCTGCTGGAACACAGTGTTCTGCATGCCGATGAAACCCCGGTCAGCATGCTGGCCCCGGGCAAGAAGAAAACCCACAAGGCCTACGTCTGGGCCTACTGCACCACACCGTTTGCCGACCTGAAGGCAGCTATTTACGACTTCGCACCCAGCCGTGCAGGCGAACACGCCCGAACCTTCCTGGGTGACTGGCGGGGCAAGCTGGTCTGTGATGATTACGCTGGCTACAAGGCCGGGTTCGGCAACGGCATTACCGAAATCGGCTGTATGGCCCACGCCCGGCGCAAGTTCTATGACCTGCACGAGGCCAACAAGAGCGAATTGGCGGCCAAGGCCTTGGAATACATCGGTGGACTCTACGAGATCGAGCGGGAAACCAAAGATCTGCCACCGGATATGCGGCGGGAAATCCGGCAAACCAAAGCCAAACCCCTTGCCGATGCGCTGCATCAGTGGATGCTGGCCCATCGCCAGAAAGTGCCGGATGGCTCCGGCACGGCCAAAGCCCTGGATTACAGCCTCAAACGTTGGGAAGCGCTGACGCGCTACCTGGACGATGGCGCTGTGCCCATCGACAACAACTGGGTGGAAAACCAGATCCGACCCTGGGCGCTGGGGCGCAGCAATTGGCTGTTTGCGGGTTCACTGCGCAGTGGTCAACGTGCGGCTGCGGTCATGACCCTAATACAGTCAGCGAAGCTGAATCGGCATGATCCCTATGCCTACCTGAAGGATGTGCTGACTCGCCTGCCGACACAGAAGAACAACGCCATCGACGAGCTATTGCCCCACAACTGGAAACCGGCCATACCTAACAAGGTGTAGGCCGGACGTGTATGGAGAGCCTTCTTCGAAAGCTGGACAAGGTGCCAACTCTAGACGGCAGGATATGCCCTGGGAGATCGATGAGAGAAAGAGGAGGCCATAAGTAGAAAATTTCCCAAGCGACTGGTGGCTCGCTAGGCATACGTGTCGTGTTACTCCTAAGTTATTAGACACACTAGATTTTCCGGGCTTTGCTGGGCTGCGGGTGTCGCAGGTGTATGCCGCACGGAGATCGCAGTTAAACCTGATACTAGGCCGGCTCATGCACTAGCCGGATGTCGATTTCTCTGTCGACATACTTCCACTCCACCGAGGCCCGGAGTTCGGCCAAAAGCCTGTTAAAGCCCGGCTCATCAGACGGGGAATATTCGAACCACGTCAAGAAGTCGAAGGGTTCGCTCTCGCCCAGGTCCCGACAATGGTGGAGACGACGGGCCACAGCAGGGAGATATTGGAGCCCAATGTGAATGTGACGGGACTGCTCCTCAAAAATCTTCCGGCGTTCGTCTTGAGCCAGTCCCCACCATGAGGGGTTTTTCCGGATAGGGATCAGGGCGGCACAGGTGGCCTCTGCTCGACCCAAACTTGGCTGCTTCGCCACGAGACGATCCTTCTCTTCACGCACGACATAACGCTCGTTACTCGTTATCCCGCGAAGAAGCCATTTGGTGCCCAAAGGCTGCGGCGAAACAGAGCCAGCGGCTACGTCGAGCCGGGGGATTCCAGGGAGAGGGGCTCCCGCCACGGCATCCATCCGAACAACGCGCCAAACACCCGTTTCTCCACCAGCGAACGTAAATAATCGTGTATTCATCAGTTTCCTCTCAGGCCTTTCGCCTATTTCTCAGCCAACGCAAAACCGGCATTGCCCGGCGCAACCACTGAAACAAATATAAAAGGTTCGGGGCCAGAGTTCATTGCACCATGTACCTGCCCAGGTTTTGCGATCGCAATATCTCCAGCTTTAAGATGAGTGACTATGCCGTTACCTTGATGATATTCGGCTTCACCTGAGATAACCGTCCAAGTATCTTGGCCGTGAGGATGTACATGGGAAGCTATTTCCTGCCCAGGGTGGGCGTGCCAAACAACGACGACAGAGTCATTGGTTTCCAGAACAACCGAACGAATCGGTTCGCCGTTAGACGGACGAACATATTCATCCACCGAAAAAATCCGCGATTCAGTTTCTGCTCTCATGTTCACACCCATTTAAAACTGATTGGACACGTACTCTAAACGCAACTGCGCCTGGACAGCACATGAAGATATGTACCTAAGCGCCCTTCGGGAAAACTATGCTCTGGCGCACAGAGACCGTCAATACTCCGTCGTGGGTAGGCATGACATAACGGGAGGAGACGGGCGACGCTTTGGTCATATGTACATGAGAAGGTGGCTCGCCCGCTCGGCAGGGTTGTTGTCGATGGGCAGGTGTCCCCCTTTCGATGTAGCGGATCAGCTTTAACCAGTTGCTCGCAAGGCAATTGATTGCTTGCCCAAGGCACTTTGACGACGTGACCTGGGGAGGGGTTTTGTCCAGCCTAGCTTTCAGTTGCTCCAGGAAAGCCTGGCTTTGCGACTGGCGCGTCTGGTATCGCTGGGCATCGCCCGCCTCTTCCATGTCGCGCTCGATGCCGTAGAGCTTGTTGATAAGAGTCAGTGCCATCTCCGCTCGGCCGATCTTGCCCTTGGATTGAGTTTTCTGATGAACTTGCGCCGCGCATGCCCAGCAACCTATACGCTCGACGCCTTTCTGCCTCCAGGAGGCGCTGCGGCACCTCCTGGGTACGGCTAGCGGTGTAATTGAACAGGATGACCGGAAGATTTGGTGGGCCACCGCGATCTCCTCAGTAGCTATAGCCAAACAGGTTGGGTATGAGAAGTTCAAGGGGGGGCGAGCAAAGCCCCCGTTCCAATTGATTCTCTATTCCACACAAATGGCGATATAAGCCGGCGGGTGATGACGACCCTGGAAGCTCTGGCATCGAGAGTGGATGTCTACTCCATCGACGAGGCGTTTCTGGATCTGACCGGAATCGACCGGGTGGTAAGCTTCGAGCCTTTTGGTCGGCAGGCGATTTGGCTCAAGGTGGAATCACCGGACGGTTACGATACAACGGTCAACGCTTGCGCCTGCTGTCGATTGACACCCCGGAAACCTACAAGCCCAGGTGCGACGCCGAGCTGACGAAGGGCCGCGAGGCAACCGCACGCCTCCGCGAACTGGTTGCCAACGCTCAGCGCATCGAGGTTGTCGATTCCGGCCAAGCCGACAAGTACGACCGCCGCCTTGTTCACCTGCTGATCGACGGGCGGGACGTGGGGCAAACCCTCATGGCCGAGGGGTTAGCCGTTGAGTGGAGGCCCGGCCCGAATGCGTGGAGGGAACGCCGTCGCCACTGGTGCGGATACTGATCGCTTTTCAGCTTGAGCCAGGAGCGCCCCGCCGCAGTGATCGGCACTTGTGTCGATCCGAGGAGGCGCAAGAGCCACAAGCCCCTGATAGGACCACGTAACGCGGCCATGCCACTAGAGCACGGCCGCTTTTTTCTTTTAAAAACAAAAATATAAAAAAATCCTGTTGCTTGAGCCGGTGGTATTGTGGGCAACTGCCGACCTGTTGGCAGGGTGGGGGCAACCGCTCGCGGTTGTCCCTGGCCTGTCAATGGGGAACCGCGAAGCGGTTAGGCAGGTATCCGGCTTGCCGGATTGTCCATAATTCCACGGGCTGTTTTCCCCAGGGCTACACGTTTTATATATGTTTTTTTTGTTTTAAAGAGTTTTAGGGAATCAGAAGGCAAAATTTACCTTCATTATCAGTTGCTTATAGAACCCCTCGGTGGGTAATAGACGGTTTCCGGTGGGTAATAGACGGGGTTGGGTGGGTAAACGACGGAACCGGGTGGGTAATAGACGGACTATCCACAGGCTGGATCGCCGGATCGATCCCCTCCCGTCTATTACACACCCGCCTTGCGCAAACCCTGACCAGTAGTCGCCTCGCGCTCCGTCTATTACACACCGCCGCGCTTAGTATTCGCCTGGGTCCAGTGGGGGGAGAACCCCGGAGCTGCTGACGACTTCCCCGCGTTGCGGACGCTCGACCGTCTCGCCGGGTTTCAGCGGATAGCGCCGCAGCACTCGCCCGTATTCTTCGCTCGCCCGCTTTGCTTCCACGCGCACGCGGCCAGACTCCGAGTTGACGCAGTTCAGGTAATTTTCTGTGGCACTGTTGCAAATAGTCGGTGGTGATAAACTTATCATCCCCTTTTGCTGATGGAGCTGCACATGAACCCATTCAAAGGCCGGCATTTTCAGCGTGACATCATTCTGTGGGCCGTACGCTGGTACTGCAAATACGGCATCAGTTACCGTGAGCTGCAGGAGATGCTGGCTGAACGCGGAGTGAATGTCGATCACTCCACGATTTACCGCTGGGTTCAGCGTTATGCGCCTGAAATGGAAAAACGGCTGCGCTGGTACTGGCGTAACCCTTCCGATCTTTGCCCGTGGCACATGGATGAAACCTACGTGAAGGTCAATGGCCGCTGGGCGTATCTGTACCGGGCCGTCGACAGCCGGGGCCGCACTGTCGATTTTTATCTCTCCTCCCGTCGTAACAGCAAAGCTGCATACCGGTTTCTGGGTAAAATCCTCAACAACGTGAAGAAGTGGCAGATCCCGCGATTCATCAACACGGATAAAGCGCCCGCCTATGGTCGCGCGCTTGCTCTGCTCAAACGCGAAGGCCGGTGCCCGTCTGACGTTGAACACCGACAGATTAAGTACCGGAACAACGTGATTGAATGCGATCATGGCAAACTGAAACGGATAATCGGCGCCACGCTGGGATTTAAATCCATGAAGACGGCTTACGCCACCATCAAAGGTATTGAGGTGATGCGTGCACTACGCAAAGGCCAGGCCTCAGCATTTTATTATGGTGATCCCCTGGGCGAAATGCGCGGCACTGTTGCAAATAGTCGGTGGTGATAAACTTATCATCCCCTTTTGCTGATGGAGCTGCACATGAACCCATTCAAAGGCCGGCATTTTCAGCGTGACATCATTCTGTGGGCCGTACGCTGGTACTGCAAATACGGCATCAGTTACCGTGAGCTGCAGGAGATGCTGGCTGAACGCGGAGTGAATGTCGATCACTCCACGATTTACCGCTGGGTTCAGCGTTATGCGCCTGAAATGGAAAAACGGCTGCGCTGGTACTGGCGTAACCCTTCCGATCTTTGCCCGTGGCACATGGATGAAACCTACGTGAAGGTCAATGGCCGCTGGGCGTATCTGTACCGGGCCGTCGACAGCCGGGGCCGCACTGTCGATTTTTATCTCTCCTCCCGTCGTAACAGCAAAGCTGCATACCGGTTTCTGGGTAAAATCCTCAACAACGTGAAGAAGTGGCAGATCCCGCGATTCATCAACACGGATAAAGCGCCCGCCTATGGTCGCGCGCTTGCTCTGCTCAAACGCGAAGGCCGGTGCCCGTCTGACGTTGAACACCGACAGATTAAGTACCGGAACAACGTGATTGAATGCGATCATGGCAAACTGAAACGGATAATCGGCGCCACGCTGGGATTTAAATCCATGAAGACGGCTTACGCCACCATCAAAGGTATTGAGGTGATGCGTGCACTACGCAAAGGCCAGGCCTCAGCATTTTATTATGGTGATCCCCTGGGCGAAATGCGCCTGGTAAGCAGAGTTTTTGAAATGTAAGGCCTTTGAATAAGACAAAACGCTGCCTCATCGCTAACTTTGCAACAGTGCCCCTAATCGTGTTCAGCAGAATAGCCGGAGGAAGTTTCCTACTGTCGATAAGAAAGGATTGGCACAGGGAGTGTGAATATCGAAACACCATCACAGAATAATGCCAGATAGAAATGCGATAGTAGGGGTGGATATTTAAATAAGGAGCATCCCGACTTAAAATGAATATGACTGCGTAACCAGGCGCAATAAAAAAAGCGAAAGAATCGCTTTTATTCTGGTTGTTTTTTCGAAGAGTGACCGTTTTCTGAGATGACAAGAAATAAGGAAGTCCTATGATCGCTAGCGGAATAGTTCAAAAACTGAATGCGCAAATGAATCAGGAGTTTTATACCTCAAATTTGTATCTTCAGCTCAGCCAGAGGTGCAGCGAGAATAGCCTTAATGGCACCGCACTATTTTTGCGTCATCAGGCGCAAAATACGGTGACGCAAATGATGCGCATGTACGAATACATCAAACAGAGCGGCGCCACGCCGGTGTTACAGGAGCAACACGCCCGGTGCGGTGAATTTTCCACGCTGGAAGATCTGTTTGAGCAGACGGTAAGCGATTACCAGAAGCGCATTAATGCGCTGACCTCTTTGACGGAAGACGCCCAGGCAGCAAACGATAAGTCAGCGATTAACTTCCTGAAGCGATACAGAAAAGAGGAAATCGTGGACGGGACGCTGTTGCAAATCATTCTGGATGAAGTCCGCAGCGCTAAAAAAGCGGGCATCAACATGCAGCAAACCGACCACTATCTGGTTGGCGTGATCGATCGCTATCACTAAATCAATTTCGCAGTACGAGGAGGTTTTACGCCTCCTCAGAAAATCTGTTTTACATCAGAAACAGAGGTTTATGCCAGTGAACATTTGATACCCAACACGTCATAGTGATTTTTTAACTTAGCGTTTTTATATCGTGCCAAAAATGTCTCTGCTTGTGTCTTTATATTAAGGAAGGTGCGAATAAGCAGGTCATTTCTTCCCAAGCTGACTCGCTGATTAAAATTTCGCGGATCTGGGCCGATTTTTTTCCCGCAAACACATCGAATCAGCCTATTTAGGCTATTTTTTCCACCATTTCTGGCGTTATTTCCGGTTTTTACTGAGATCTCTCCCACTGACGTATCATTTGGTCCACCCGAAACAGGTTGGCCAGGGTGAATAACATCGCCAGTTGGTTATCGTTTTTCAGCAGCCCCTTGTATCTGGCTTTCACGAAGCCGAACTGCCGCTTGATGATGCGAAACGGGTGCTCCACCCTGGCACGGATGCTGGCTTTCATGTATTCGATGTTGATGGCCGTTTTGTTCTTGCGCGGATGCTGCTTCAAGGTTTTTACCTTGCCGGGACGCTCGGCGATCAGCCAGTCCACATCCACCTCGGCCAGCTCCTCGCGCTGTGGCGCTCCTTGGTAGCCGGCATCGGCTGAGACAAATTGCTCCTCTCCATGAAGCAGATTACCCAGCTGATTGAGGTCATGCTCGTTGGCCGCGGTGGTGACCAGGCTGTGGGTCAGGCCACTCTTGGCATCGACACCAATGTGGGCCTTCATGCCAAAGTGCCACTGATTGCCTTTCTTGGTCTGATGCATCTCCGGATCGCGTTGCTGCTCTTTGTTCTTGGTCGAGCTGGGTGCCTCAATGATGGTGGCATCCACCAAAGTGCCTTGGGTCATCATGACGCCTGCTTCGGCCAGCCAGCGATTGATGGTCTTGAACAATTGACGGGCCAGTTGATGCTGCTCGAGCAGGTGGCGGAAATTCATGATGGTGGTGCGATCCGGCAGGGCGCTATCCAGGGATAATCGGGCAAACAGGCGCATGGAGGCGATTTCGTACAGGGCATCTTCCATGGCACCGTCGCTCAGGTTGTACCAATGCTGCATGCAGTGAATACGCAGCATGGTCTCCAGCGGATAGGGCCGTCGGCCATTGCCCGCCTTGGGATAAAACGGCTCGATGACAGCGGTCATATTCTGCCATGGCAGAATCTGCTCCATGCGGGAGAGGAAAATCTCTTTTCGGGTCTGACGGCGCTTAGTGCTGAATTCACTATCGGCGAAGGTGAGTTGATGGCTCATGATGTCCCTCTGGGATGCGCTCCGGATGAATATGATGATCTCATATCAGGAACTTGTTCGCACCTTCCCTAAGTCACCGGCGGCTTGCCTGCCACACATTGAACATTACAGACCAATTAGCACTTTGTCACCGGGGAAAGATGTAAAGATTATGTATAAATAGATTGGCTTAGAAGTGACATTTCAACTTTGGAGAAACAGGTGACATTTTAAACTTGCTTTAACAAAATTTTGGGACTGACCGAAACAAAAAGGCCAGCCCCGGAGGGCTGGCTATTCAGTACAGGGCAATGACAGGTTTCTTGATGCCGCAGGCGTGAGCGTAGCGGGTCAGTGTGTCGATGCTGGCTTTGGTGATGTTGTTTTCCAGGCGAGAAATAACCGGAGGTGTAACCCCCATGCGTTCAGCAACCTGCGCTTTTGTCAGGTTGTCATGCTTGCGCCATTCAGCAAGCAGCTCCCTGAGCTTTTCCTTACGTTCTTCTTCCTGCCATGCAGCGCGATATTCATCGTCCTGCATCCACTCGTTATGCAGTTCTTTATGGCTTACCAGTTTCATTAAGTACCTCCGCTAACCGCTTTTTGGCGAGATCGATTTCTTTCGCTGGCGTTTTCTGTGACTTCTTGATGAAAACACGGAGCATGATGATGGTATTGCCTTTGTGGTATACCCAGATTCCCCTGGCTATGTCCGTCCCCATCGTGCGGATCTCAAAAAGTCCATCGCCCAGGGGCTTCGTGTCCGGCTCCCGCAGTAATCGGGCGTCATACTCCAGTTTGCCGATGAGACGGTCAAACTTCACCCTGATTTTTACGGGTAATGCTGTGGCTTCTTCCCTGGCTTCCGGGTGATAAACAACGCTAAACATGTGACCTCCCATTTCTATTAATATTAACCTATAGGCTAATTTCAGACAAGGTAGAATTAACCTATAAGCTAATTTTGTTGGCAGTTATCGTGGCTACCCGGTCACTACCCTGTTAGCGTGAGTTTTCGTTCCACTGAGGAACGGGGATTTATGCGCGTTAGCGCATGTAAGGCGGCAGGATGAAATGACAGGTAGCACCGAGGGTTAGCCGCCGATACCAGTGAGGGATCGAAAGGGATCGCCTATCCATCCCTTCACCCTGCAAAGCCATATTCCGCTAAAAGCGGCTCAGAGGCTTTTGTGCGCGGTCGGAGTGGTCACAACAAGGCGAAGCCGCAGTTGGGGCGTATCTCCGCGTTAGCGGGTCGTAAGAGCCGCTTACGAGCGTGTAGGGGTCAGTTTGGATATAGAGAATTATTGTACGGTAAGCCTGTTTTTTGAACAGACTTACCTATAGCAATAGGGTGTACTCCCGCGCTATACGGCATTTTCAGAGGTTTGACCTTAATCGGATAACCTAAATGCGATACTGCAAGAGCGACAACTTAAAAGCGATAGCCACTGACGCAAAATCAACCACTTACGAACCAAGATTGGTTAAATAATGCGCTTAACGTACAAAAATTGGCACTGTTGCAAATAGTCGGTGGTGATAAACTTATCATCCCCTTTTACTGATGGAGCTGCACATGAACCCATTCAAAGGCCGGCATTTTCAGCGTGACATCATTCTGTGGGCCGTACGCTGGTACTGCAAATACGGCATCAGTTACCGTGAGCTGCAGGAGATGCTGGCTGAACGCGGAGTGAATGTCGATCACTCCACGATTTACCGCTGGGTTCAGCGTTATGCGCCTGAAATGGAAAAACGGCTGCGCTGGTACTGGCGTAACCCTTCCGATCTTTGCCCGTGGCACATGGATGAAACCTACGTGAAGGTCAATGGCCGCTGGGCGTATCTGTACCGGGCCGAGGTGGTAGATGCATAGATTGCAGCGCGTAAATGACGCTCCACCATGACCATCATCCGGTGAATGGTGACATCCCGTGAACTCTGTGCCATTCGTTCGGCTCCGGCATTCATTGCATCTGCAAGGATCGCTGCCATAAGCGCTGCTTCGTCTTCTGCCTGTTCTCCGGTGCGATAATGGGTGAAACAAATTCCCGGCAGCGACAATGTGGCTTCATATGCCACTGGACTGGGGTATTGCCTGTCGCCATGACACCATTGAAGGCTGGATTCTTAAATTTTCTAATCGAGGGCTGTGCAAAATTAGCTACGTCCGCTTCACGCTGTGAGTTCAATAATTGTGTTGCGTCCATCAGTTGAAATCACAGCTCAAAGTAGACGCTCATTCTCACTGGAATGCTTTGCTTTCACCTTGCCAGAGGACAAATCCTTTGTCCCGCAACTATGGTTTTTTATTAGGATTTTCGCCACTGAATAAATTATAATAAATTGATTTTATAAGATATTCGTCATGGGCTATATGACCAGTACGAGTTGCATGCTCTAATGTTTCAGATGCCAGTATATGTGCGGCTTCAGCAAACATCCCAGGCCAACCCTTACTCAGCATAGACAGTCCTTTAAGGACTCTTATCTGAATCTCCCTCATACTCGCACCATCACGTGCAACAGGTAAGAAAAAGTCTTCCAGTAGGTCTTTGATCTGAAGTGGCGCAACATGTACTGAAGGATATATCACTTCAGTTTCATCTATTTTATTCTGCGCGTAAGCGGAGAGTATTCGAACACCTCTGCCAATGACATCAATCGCAGTACCGGGATCGTTTACTGCGGGCGAAAGGGCCCTGCAGGCTATTTCGGCCATGACGCTGAGACAGAATCGGGGATCCTGAGCAAATGAACGCACATCCGAGACAATGATCGTTTCAAGTAAATCGGTACAGATTGATGACTCCTGACCAGAACTCAGGTACAAAACTGGCATCGATGGATGTATGAAACTGCCTGGCTGCGCCACAAGATATACATGACGAGGATCATTGCTCAGCAGACTGCCGAGCTTGACCATGTCAATATATTCAACATAGCCAATTTTCTCCGGATATACGGCAACAGTTCCTTTTGGTTGTTCATTGTTCTCAAGCCATGGATATCCGCCAAGACATGGACTTTTTGCTCTCGCAATAAATGTCTCGATCGCCGCCTGTTCTACTTTTGCTGTTGTCTCACCTACCCTGCCCAGAGAGGTCAAATGCTGTATCCAGCGAAGCAATGTGCTGATTATTAAGGCAATGACAACCAGTGTTACAATGAATAAAATGACTCTACCCCTTTCTCCGTAGGCTCCCATATTGAGGGCAATAATCCCTACCAGGCTGAAGAGAAAAGAACCGATAAAAGTGGCCAGTACATTTTGTGTGGTTACGTCTTCTACAACTAAACGCGTGGCTCTGGGCGTCACATTAGTAGTGGCTGAACCGTAAGCGGTGACCATGATACTCAGTGAAAATGTGGTCACCGCCAGCATACTCGATGCCAGTATGTTCAGAATATTATCAACTGCTTCCGCACCAACCTTCACTGATACTGACTCTGGGATCATTGATCTAAAAAGAATAGATAAAAGGGCCGTTATTATTGCTACCATTGCAAATAACGTTGCCCTGAACCATAGCTTTTTAAGTGTCTGCCTGAGAATCCATTGCCAGCGTGAAATCATTCAGCATATCCTTGTATTAAGTTCGGGAAAATAAATGCCGCCCGGCAGGACGGCATTTTTGTATTAACGAACGAGGTGCAGGAAGTGCAGGTGTTTTTCGTACTGGTCCAGTATGTCATTAATCAGCTGTTCCTGATTCCAGCCCATCACATCATAGTTTTGACCGCCTTCTTTCAGATAGACCTCAGCGCGATAATATCGATGTTGCTCAGCCTGCTGCTCGTCATTGTCCATTGCAGCCATGGCGAAAGCCGGTGAGTTATAGCCACGAAGTCTCACTTCATAAATAAAGTTCAGCTCATTGCCCAAATCGACTTCAAGCCGAATTCGTTCGTCATCAGTATCACTTATATGGCTTATCGTTCCCTGTTTATTCAGTTCTTCCTGAACCAGCGTCATGGCGGGCTGGATAACGTCGCCCATAAAGCGTTTCACAAGAGAGCGCTTTGGCAGATAAGCGATATTGCGCAAGCGTCTCTGCCATGGAATCGGGTTACGCGCTGCAGTCGGAGCAATAGTCGCCATGCTCAGGCTTTCACGCTTGGTCAAATCCCGACGCAGGGCTTTTAATAATCCGTATATGGATATCAGTAAAATCACTGAGAAAGGTAATGCGCTCGCTATTGTCACGGTTTGCAGCGCGCTCAGTCCCCCCCGCAATCAGCAGTGCGATTGCCACAATCCCTATGAGCGAGGCCCAGAAAATTCGCTGCCATACAGGCGTGTTAGCGACGCCACCCGATGCCAGCGTATCAACAACCATTGCCCCCGGAGTCAGCCGAGGTGACAAAGAAGACAATGACCATCGCCATTGCAATAAATGACAGCACGGAAGAAAACGGGAAATGCTCCAGGAAATTAAACAGGGCCAGCGCGACATCCTGCTGAACGGTATTGGCGAGATCAGCCGCCCCCTGGTGCATAATGAGATAGATTGCGCTGTTACCAAACACCGTCATCCACATGAGCGTGAAGCCGGCGGGAACAAACAGCACGCCGGTGACAAACTCGCGAATGGTTCGACCGCGCGAGACTCTTGCGATGAACATCCCCACAAACGGCGACCATGAAAGCCACCATCCCCAGTACAGTAATGTCCAGCCCCCCAGCCAGTTGCTCGACTTAGGTTCATACGCATAAAGGTTAAAAGTTTTACTCACCAGTTCAGAAAGATAACCGCCCGTATTTTCCACAAATGACTTCAGCAGAAGCACGGTTGGTCCCAGACACAGGACCAGCGCCAGCAGCAGCACTGCCAGGCCCAGGTTGAGCTCAGACAGTATACGTATTCCCTTGTCCAGGCCGGACACCACCGAAATCGTCGCTAAACCAGTGATGACAACGATTAGAATCACCTGCACCGTTTCATTAATAGGCACCCCGAAAAGATGATTCAAACCAGCATTCACCTGCAAAACACCGTACCCCAGCGATGTCGCAACGCCAAAGACGGTGCCAATAACGGCGAAAATATCAACCGCATGGCCTACAGGTCCGTATATGCGCTCGCCAATAATGGGATAAAGTGCGGAACGCAGCGTTAAAGGCAGACCGTGACGGTAACTGAAAAAGGCCAGGATCAGTGCCACAATGGCATAGATTGCCCATGCGTGCAGGCCCCAGTGGAAGAACGTCAGGCGCATTGCTTCCTTCGCTGCCGCAACGGTCTCTGGAGTGCCGACAGGAGGTGAAAGATAATGCATCACAGGTTCAGCAACGCCAAAGAACATCAGGCCGATCCCCATCCCTGCCGAGAAAAGCATCGCAAACCAGGAGTGATAGCTAAAATCAGGCTGCGCATGGTCCGGACCCAGTTTGATATCACCGTAGCGTGAGAGTCCCAGGAACGAGACACTCAGTAGAATCAGGGCCACTGCAAGGATGTAGAACCAGCTGGCATTCGTGAAGATTTGTTGCTGAAGTAGTTTAAAATTTTTGTCGGCGACATCCGGGAATACAGCGGCAAAGGCGACAAGAAGGAAAATTAACAAAGCAGATGTAAAGAATACCGCTTTGTTAATCTGGCTTTTAGACTTCTTTTGGATTGTATCATTTTCACTCATAATCATTTATTCCATTAATTAAAATCCGCACTGTATAGAGGGTACTACATCTCAAAGATTAGGGAAGGTGCGAATAAGCAGGTCATTTCTTCCCAAGCTGACTCGCTGATTAAAATTTCGCGGATCTGGGCCGATTTTTTTCCCGCAAACACATCGAATCAGCCTATTTAGGCTATTTTTTCCACCATTTCTGGCGTTATTTCCGGTTTTTACTGAGATCTCTCCCACTGACGTATCATTTGGTCCACCCGAAACAGGTTGGCCAGGGTGAATAACATCGCCAGTTGGTTATCGTTTTTCAGCAGCCCCTTGTATCTGGCTTTCACGAAGCCGAACTGCCGCTTGATGATGCGAAACGGGTGCTCTACCCTGGCACGGATGCTGGCTTTCATGTATTCGATGTTGATGGCCGTTTTGTTCTTGCGCGGATGCTGCTTCAAGGTTTTTACCCTGCCGGGACGCTCGGCGATCAGCCAGTCCACATCCACCTCGGCCAGCTCCTCGCGCTGTGGCGCTCCTTGGTAGCCGGCATCGGCTGAGACAAATTGCTCCTCTCCATGAAGCAGATTACCCGGCTGATTGAGGTCATGCTCGTTGGCCGCGGTGGTGACCAGGCTGTGGGTCAGGCCACTCTTGGCATCGACACCAATGTGGGCCTTCATGCCAAAGTGCCACTGATTGCCTTTCTTGGTCTGATGCATCTCCGGATCGCGTTGCTGCTCTTTGTTCTTGGTCGAGCTGGGTGCCTCAATGATGGTGGCATCCACCAAAGTGCCTTGGGTCATCATGACGCCTGCTTCGGCCAGCCAGCGATTGATGGTCTTGAACAATTGACGGGCCAGTTGATGCTGCTCGAGCAGGTGGCGGAAATTCATGATGGTGGTGCGATCCGGCAGGGCGCTATCCAGGGATAATCGGGCAAACAGGCGCATGGAGGCGATTTCGTACAGGGCATCTTCCATGGCACCGTCGCTCAGGTTGTACCAATGCTGCATGCAGTGAATACGCAGCATGGTCTCCAGCGGATAGGGCCGTCGGCGGTAATGACTCCAACTTATTGATAGTGTTTTATGTTCAGATAATGCCCGATGACTTTGTCATGCAGCTCCACCGATTTTGAGAACGACAGCGACTTCCGTCCCAGCCGTGCCAGGTGCTGCCTCAGATTCAGGTTATGCCGCTCAATTCGCTGCGTATATCGCTTGCTGATTACGTGCAGCTTTCCCTTCAGGCGGGATTCATACAGCGGCCAGCCATCCGTCATCCATATCACCACGTCAAAGGGTGACAGCAGGCTCATAAGACGCCCCAGCGTCGCCATAGTGCGTTCACCGAATACGTGCGCAACAACCGTCTTCCGGAGCCTGTCATACGCGTAAAACAGCCAGCGCTGGCGCGATTTAGCCCCGACATAGCCCCACTGTTCGTCCATTTCCGCGCAGACGATGACGTCACTGCCCGGCTGTATGCGCGAGGTTACCGACTGCGGCCTGAGTTTTTTAAGTGACGTAAAATCGTGTTGAGGCCAACGCCCATAATGCGGGCAGTTGCCCGGCATCCAACGCCATTCATGGCCATATCAATGATTTTCTGGTGCGTACCGGGTTGAGAAGCGGTGTAAGTGAACTGCAGTTGCCATGTTTTACGGCAGTGAGAGCAGAGATAGCGCTGATGTCCGGCGGTGCTTTTGCCGTTACGCACCACCCCGTCAGTAGCTGAACAGGAGGGACAGCTGATAGAAACAGAAGCCACTGGAGCACCTCAAAAACACCATCATACACTAAATCAGTAAGTTGGCAGCATCACCGGGCACTTATTCTGTTTCTTGTCGCCAAAAAAGGACATGCGATTAATACCGGAAAGGTGCTTCGCGGAGCCCCCTGGCAGATTGTGATTTTCTCCCTGGGTATGTACCTGGTGGTCTACGGGCTGCGTAATGCCGGACTGACTGACTACCTGTCAGCCGTACTTAATCAGTTTGCCAGCCAGGGGCTGTGGATGGCCACGCTGGGCACGGGCTTCCTGACCGCCTTCCTCTCCTCGATCATGAATAACATGCCAACCGTCCTGGTGGGAGCACTGTCTATTGATGGCAGCACGGCGACCGGGGTGATTAAAGAGGCCATGATTTACGCCAATGTTATTGGCAGCGATCTGGGACCCAAAATCACCCCTATCGGCAGTCTGGCCACCCTGCTGTGGCTACATGTACTGGCGCAGAAAGATATCCGGATCTCCTGGGGATATTACTTCCGGGTCGGCATTGTAATGACCCTGCCCGTGCTGTTTGTGACGCTTGTTGCCCTGGTATTACGTTTATCCGTTTCGTTGTGATTAACCTGGCTCCGGTCGTCACGGACCTGTGCCCGTCAAACCTGAAGAGAGTGATTTATGAGCGCAATTACGATTTATCATAACCCGGCCTGCGGTACGTCCCGTAATACCCTCGAGCTGATCCGCAACAGTGGTGTGGAACCCACGGTCATTTTATACCTTGAGACACCGCCAGCGCGTGCTGAGCTGGTCAGGCTCATCGCTGATATGGGGATCAGCGTGCGTGCCCTGCTGCGAAAAAATGTGGAGCCTTATGAGCAACTGGGCCTGGCAGAGGATAAATGGAGTGACGATGAGCTGATTGATTTTATGCTGCAGCATCCCATCCTGATCAATCGTCCTGTTGTGGTCACACCTGTGGGTACCCGGCTGTGCCGTCCGTCTGAAGTGGTGCTGGATATTCTGCCGGATGCACAAAAGGGAGCGTTCAGCAAAGAGGACGGCGAACAGGTGATTGATGCCCAGGGGCAGCGTGTCGCGAAGTAATCCCAGCGGTCGGGCTGTCAGCACCTGAGCGGCCCGATCATACCTTTCCGGCCTGACATAAGGTAAGCCGCGATGATGAGTAAAACATACAATGTCCTGTTCCTGTGTTCCGGGAATTCGGCACGAAGCCTGTTTGCTGAAGTGCTGATGAACCAGCTCGGCGGGGGAAAATTCCGGGCATTCAGCGCCGGTACTCAACCGGCAAGTTCACCTCACCCGCTGACGCTCAGGGTGCTTAACGATCAGGGATTCAGTACTGAATTCCTGAAAAGCAAACATCTGCAAAACTTTCAGCATCCGGATGCTCCGCAAATGGATTTCATTTTTACGCTGTGTGACAAGATGGCGGGAGAAGGATGTCCGGTGTTCCCGGGCGGCCCCATAACAGCTCACTGGGGGTTCCGGGATCCAGCTTCAGCAGAGGGTACCGATAAGGAGAAGTACCACGCCTTTGTGGAGGTTGAAAAACAGATAGCCACGCGCATCCGGCTGTTTCTGAGCCTTCCCCTGGATAAAATCGACCGGATTTCATTACAGCATCAGCTGCAGGCAATGGGACATACCTGATCTGACGAACAATAAACCGTAACCGATCGGTCTCCCTTCCTTACAAACCCTGACTGCGCCCTGAAAACGTTATCCCGGCTGATACAAACAGCACGGATAAGGTAACGGCATAACGTCGAAGATTAATAAACCATTAGCATGGAGCCTTTATTGATGTTTCACCCGTTTGATATTCTCACCCTGGACAATGGCGCCAGGCTGATATTTACCCCCTGTCCGGGAACCAGAGGGGTGCCACTTGCTAATTCATTGAAATCATTAAAAGAAGCCGGGGCACAGGCTGTTATCACCATGATGACGCTGGCTGAACTCAGTGAAAATAAGGCTGATGCCCTCCCGTCACTGTGCGCTGACTTTTATATGGACTGGTTTCACCTCCCCGTAGAAGACAGCTGTGCACCTGAAGCCCCATTTGAACAGGCATTTGCCCGGGAAAAAACGAATCTGCTGGCGATCGTCAGGTCTGGCGGAACGATGGTTATCCATTGTCATGGAGGTTCTGGCCGGACAGGGATGATGGCCGCTATCCTGATGCTCGAGTCAGGGTATCTGCCTGCTCAGGTGAAAAAACAGGTCCAGCTAATCAGGCCAAAATCACTGACTTCTCCGGTGCAGGTCAGTTATCTTAACAGGCGATACGGCTACCAGTAACAACGGCATAATGGTCAGACTGCCCTGCCAGTCGAAACGTATCCATCAGGGGCAAACCTGTCCCCTGATGGTCCGGGGGCGTGATATGTGTCTTTCAAATGCCCGGCAAGCCGGACACTGCACTTTGTTCCGGCGTCAAGATCACAGGCGATATACCAGTGACCCCTCTCTTTTCCTGCTTTACATTTCTATGTTTCCAGAAATATGATTTACAGTAATGGTTGTTTGTATTACCCTTGCTTAATATTCGATACATCCGGAAATACAGGAGGGTTATATGTCCGCAGAACTGCAGGATGTCGCCGGCATGTTTGCCTTACTCGCCGTCGAACTGTCGGCTTTATTTTTACTCATCAGTTTACTCGTTGGTGTACTGCAAAGGCATGTTCCGCCGGCACGTATCGAGGCATTACTCAGTGCTGGCCGCTTCAGAAGCTATTTTCTGGCGGCGGGCCTGGGGGCTATCACGCCGTTTTGCAGTTGCTCAACCATTCCTGTGCTGAAGGGACTCATCCGCGCGCGCGCCGGATTTGGCCCTATGATGGTCTTTCTCTTTGCATCTCCTCTACTGAACCCGGTCATTATTGCCCTGATGGCCGCGACATTTGGGTTAAGCCTGACGCTGATTTATGCCGGCGCCGCGCTTCTGGTATCACTAATTGCGGGATGGTTACTGCAGATTCTGGGTTTTGATAAATACATACGCAGCGGGGTACATGAGGGGAGGGCTTCCAGCCAGACAATTAAACGCGGCAGTACTGTGAGCAGTAAAAGTCCCTGCTGTGGCGAACACCTGTCCGGAAACCACTCCCGTCAGGCTGACATGACGAGAGCTGTACCGGAAAATTGTTGTAAACCGCAATCTGACGTTAATGCCTTACCCCGCCGTTACAGAGGCTTATGGCGTGATACCTGGGCTGACTTCAGAGGTGTTTTCCCCTACCTGATCGCCGGGATAGCTATCGGAAGTATAATTTATGGTTACCTGCCCACGACGTTACTTGAACAGTATGCCGGACCGGCAAATCCTTTTGCCATTCCTGCTGCGGCGATTATTGGTGTGCCCCTTTATATCCGGGCTGAAGCGGTTATTCCTCTGGCGGCTGCATTACTGGCCAAAGGGGTGGGGGCCGGAACGGTTCTGGCCCTTATCATCGGCAGTGCAGGTGCCAGCCTGACGGAACTGATCCTGTTGCGCGCCCTTTTCAGGTTCAGGCTGCTGGCAGCATTCGTGCTGGTCATTATTTCGATGGCGATAATGGCTGGCTACACAGCTTATCTCTTTTTCTGAACAGCCCGTAAATGCGCCCCTGGACATTACTGCTGTCAGATTTACAGGATTGCTATATTTTAAAATTCCATTATTCTGGAAATACAGATTTAAGGAGGTGTTATGGATATTGTTAAGGCGGCAGATGCACTGAAGGAGCTGGGTCATCCGACCCGGCTCGGCATCTTCAAGGAACTGGTTAAATTTGGATATACAGGCTTGCCTGTCGGGGAGTTACAAAAGCGTCTCGATATCCCGGCGTCGACGCTAAGCCATCACCTGTCTGCCCTGTTGTCTGTGGGGCTTATACGCCAGGAAAGGCAGGGGCGCACTCTGTACTGCCAGCCACAGTATGAACAACTGAGCCAGATTGTCGGATTTTTGCTGGATGAGTGTTGCATGGGCAGCGCAGCCAGTGTTTCAACAGTTACATCAACCCGTGAGTAAAGTCTGCAATGAACAAATTGAATGACAGCCTGCCAAATATCATCCCTCACATTTTCAGCGTGCCGGATTTCACTGATAACCCTGTATCTGAAACCCCAGTGCATGCACCGCGTATTTTGATGCTGTATGGATCTGTACGTGAACGTTCTTACAGCCGCCTGGCGACGGAGGAAGGCGCACGCCTGCTCACCGCCATGGGGGCTGAAGTCCGTATTTTTAATCCGTCAGGGCTTCCCCTGCCAGATGATGCTCCGGATACCCACCCGAAAGTTGCCGAGCTCCGTGAACTGGTGCGATGGTCGGAAGGGATGGTGTGGTGTTCCCCTGAACGTCATGGGGCAATGACCGGGATTATGAAAGCACAGATAGACTGGATCCCACTGAGCGAAGGAGCTGTACGCCCTTCCCAGGGGAAAACGCTGGCGGTGATGCAGGTCAGCGGTGGCTCCCAGTCTTTTAATGCGGTAAACCAGATGCGTATTCTTGGCCGCTGGATGCGAATGATCACCATCCCGAATCAGTCATCAGTCGCCAAAGCCTGGCAGGAATTTGATGAAGAAGGCAGGATGAAGCCCTCAGCCTATTACGACAGGATCGTGGATGTGATGGAAGAGCTGATGAAGTTTACGTTGCTTACCCGGGGAAGAACGGCCTGCCTGGTTGACCGCTACAGTGAACGTAAGGAAAGTGCAGAGGCACTTTCTGCGAGAGTTAATCAGCGCAGTATATAGTATGTCAGGGTACCTGCGGTGTCAGCGTTAGGGGCTCACAGAGGAGGGGTTCCGTAAACCCACCTCTGTTTGAGTAGCTGAATGTCTGCCCAGGTAAATGTCGCGGACTGTAATTGTCTTTAGCCGGATTACCGGCATTGCCTCCAAAGCCCTTCACCGGCACAGTTGTTCTCAGGGTACACCATTAATTATGTGCTTGATTATGCCTGGAGGTTAGTTTTGCCTGGTACCTGAGAATCATATAAGACACGCTATCAGATAAAAACCCGCCGCGGTCATCAGCAGCGATCCCATCACGTGCACCAGTACGGAGGTGAAAGCCCACGTGTAATTTCCTGCCTGCAATAAGGTGAAAACCTCGACAGAAAATGTTGAAAAGGTAGTCAGCCCCCCACACAGACCGGTGACGATCAGCAGTTTCCAGGCCGGATCTACGTGAGGATGACGAATGAAATATGCCATTGCGCCACCAATGATAAATGCTCCCAGCAAATTCACTACCAGGGTTCCGGGTGGAAGAGACGGGAAGAAACTGTTGAATTTCATCCCAAAAAACCAGCGGATAATACATCCCACGGCCCCACCAATCATAATTGCTGCCAGCTGACTCAATGCTGCGTTCCCCACCTAAGAAGAATTAAGGCGTATACCGGACTCATCCGGTATACGCTGCTCTGATGTCCGTGATATGCCCGTCAGAGATGACGAACAAAGGCGTTTATACCTGCATACCGGGCTTCGTTGCCCAGCTCCTGCTCGATGCGCATAAGCTGATTGTATTTTTCAATTCGTTCTCCGCGGCAGGGTGCGCCGGTTTTAAGGTGTCCCGCACGCAGCGCCACCGTCATATCGGCGATAAACGTGTCCATGGTTTCACCGCTGCGGTGCGAAATAAAAGCCCCCCATCCGTTTTCATGACACAGTGAAACTGCGTCAAATGTCTCGCTGAGCGTGCCTATCTGATTAAGTTTAATGAGGGCTGCGCTGGCAAGGTTTTCCTCAATGCCACGGCGGATATACTTCACATTGGTCACGAACAGGTCATCACCGACCAGTTCAGCACGCCCGCCCAGTTTGTCGTGCAGATATTTCCAGCCAGTCCAGTCATCCTCTGCGAGTCCGTCTTCAAGCAGAATTACGGGGAACTGGTTCATCAGTTCCCCGTAATAATCCGTCATCTCTTCAGCACTCAGGGCGCTGTTTTCGGTGCGAAGATGATATTTCCCGTCACGATAAAATTCGCTGGAAGCCGGGTCCATACAGATACTGATGTCTTCCCCCGGACGGTAACCGGCTTTTTCAATGGCCTGAACGATGAATTCCAGAGGCTCTCTGTTTGATGAGACGGCAGGGGCAAATCCGCCTTCATCACCCACCGCAGCAGAGAGATCCCTTGACACAAGGATCTGACGCAGGGCCTGATAGACTTCACTGCCCTGACGAACCGCCTCAGTGAGCGTTGATGCACCGTGCGGTGCTATCATGAACTCCTGAAAGTCAGCGCCCTGACCCCGGGCATGAACGCCACCATTAATAATATTCATGCACGGAACGGGCAGAAGACCGGCATTAAGCCCCCCAAGATAGCGGTACAGTGGCTGACGGGTGACCTGTGCAGCCAGTCTCGCTACTGCCAGCGATACACCCAGAATGGCATTGGCGCCGAGCCGGCTTTTGTTCTCCGTGCCGTCAAGCTCCCGCATAATATTATCCAGCCGCCGCTGCTCCCGCACATCGGCTCCCCTGATGGCATCACAGATTTCAGTATTGACGGCCTTAACAGCATCAAGCACCCCTTTGCCACCAAAACGCCCCGGGTCACCATCGCGGCGCTCAGTTGCCTCCCGCGAACCGGTACTGGCCCCGGAGGGCACTGATGCACGAGCCATCAGCCCGTCAGAAGTCCAGGCATCCACCTCTACAGTGGGGTTACCGCGGGAATCAAGTATTTCGCGAGCGGTGACTTTTTCCAGTATAAAATTCATGGCAATCTCCTGTAACTCAGTCGTAAATGTGTTTAATCAGAACATCCACGTTCAGGTGGTTAACGTATTCAGCTGAACGTGAGGTCAGCGTGCCCATAAACCGGTTACGGTGACCTGCAATCACAAGATCCGCACCGGTATCGGTGATGCATTTCTGTATATCCTCGAAACGCCGCATGGTGACCAGCTCACGGGCGTCAACGTGCTCAACCACCGAGGATGTCAGCTCACTGAGCAGCGCCTTCGCCTGGACAACATCCCTGGAGACGGCATCGTCCATCAGGCTGTCCGAGACATAGTTCATCTCCCGGTAGTCGTTACAGATATGGGCAAGCGTGATTTTCATCTCAAGCAGACGGGACAGAGCCGCCGCCAGTGCGAGAAGGGGAACGCCATCCTCTTTCCCCTGAACCAGAACAAGTGCGTGAGTATAGATTTTCATGGCTGTCTCCGGCCTTGCCTGAGGAAATGTTCGAGCCAGGGCAGAAGTTGTTTCTTGCGGCTGACCATGCCCGGTAAAGAGCATGATGTGGCATTACCGCTCTCCGGTCCGGCGAAATAGAGTGTTGAAAAACACTTATTGATATCGGTTACCATCAGCACGATCAGCCCGGCTCCCGTATTTACCACCATCTGCGCCATCGTATTCCGCAGTTCCTCCAGTAAAGGAGCGACCTGATCAGGTGAGCTCACCTCCAGTTGGGCAATACGCACATCTGTGCCTGCGAGCGAAAAAGTCTTAAGATCTTTATTCAGAATCTGACCGGCCGTCTGTCCGGTGATATCGGTTTTAGCGGCCATAAGGCCGTGAACAAAAGCTTTGTGTTTTATTCCCGACAGCACGAAAAGCTCAGCGGCTGTCCGGATATCGTCTTCCGTCGTGGTGGGAGAACGCAGGTTTACCGTGTCGCTGAGCAGCGCACCAAGAAGCAGGATGCCGAGAGTCGGGGGCATGGTGCGGCGCATTTCTGCATCCATCAGCAACCAGAGTACTGTTGCGCTGCTACCTGCCGGTTTTATCCAGACCTCCGGCGGCAGTAAGGTGGCCAGACCTCCCAGCCGGTGATGATCGATAATTCCGATGATATTACTCTCAGGAAGGTCAGCAGGCCCCTGCGCCGGTTCGGTAAAATCGACCAGCCATACCCGTTCCCCTTTCAGGGGGAAATCGAGAAGGGGGGGCAGGGGGATACCGGCTGTTTCAAAAATATAGCGGGTTTCCGGGTTCGCTTCACCGTTCCTCCACGCACGGGAAGGACGGCCCTGTCGGGAAAGCCAGTCAGCTGTGACAGCGGCGGTACAGATGGCATCACTGTCAGGATTGAGATGACCAAAAACATTAATCAAAGATGTATCCCCGTTAAGGGAAGTATACAGGCCAGAAGGATTTATGAACGGCCTGACATACCTCCTGAAATTCAAGAGTCATATCAGGCGTCATCAGCCCCGGACGGGGCGGTTGGGAAAGGTGGAACGCCATCACCTTGACAATAGTATAAGTCAGAAAAAAGAACCTGTCAGCCAGCTTTTTTCCTTACAGCGAGCCGCTAATGAAACGTAAAATGTAAGGCATTAAAATGATTTTATGCACTGTGAAGCCCTTGACTCAGGTAACCCTAGGCTCTGAACTAACTGTTAATCATGGGCTCCGTTTGGGAAAGTGAAAATATTGTACGTAAGGCGGTTTTTTATATTGCAGTGGCCCGATCAAAGACCGACCGGACCGAGTGCTAACTGTCTCCGAAGATAATTTTTTCGAGATTCTGTAAGTCCTGCTGTGATTGCTCATTGAGATGGACCTCTGCCTTGTCGTACCGGGCACCAACCAGGCACTTCTGGCTAATTGCGTATCTGGTTTTACACCAATAGCCAGCAACACCATCCCCGTCGCCAACACCTCGCCCGTATTCAAACTGAGCTGTAAAAGCTGGGTATCACCCACCTGCGTAATCGCTCCCATACCCGATTGCAAACGCAAATTGACGCCCTTCTGCCGGAGCACCTGGTGTAATACGGCAATCATCTCGGCATCAAGTGGGGTCATCACTTTGGCACCCAACACCAACAATGTCACCCTGAGCCCCAGATTGACCAGTGCCTCCACCATTTTCAACCCGATACCCCCAGACGACCGTGGCATGTGTTAGCCGATGTTAGTGGATATGCGCCAGAATGTTATTCATATCCGGCAGCATACGCAGAGTAAAGACACCAGGGAAGTCAACGCCCTCCAGGGGAGGACGAATTGCATTTCGCTGAGCAGGAGTTTTTCATAGCTCTCGTGGCAAACCTCCCCCGTCTGCTCATTCCTGATGTGGACCACTTTCTTGTTAGCCTCGATCTGCAACACCTGATGCTCAATACGGACATCAATGTTGAAACGTTAAATAAAATCCTGCGGTGCTTTCAAAAGCAATTGCTGGCGTTCGGGGATCTCGCCTCCGATGTGATAAGGCAGACCACAGATGGCCAAAGATACATAGGCACCACGCTCTAACAGAATAATCTCGAGCGTTTCCGATAAACGCCGGGCCCTCACTGTAGCCGAAGCTCCCCCAGCCACACCACCGACAATCACTAACATGATTTTACTCATGATCAACACCATTCCATTTCAGCCAACTATAACCCCTGCTTGGTTACAGATGATTTAAAGGGATTTTTAAATAACAGACGCCATTATCTTCCGCTGACGGGAATTCACCGGCCCGGATATTGATCTGAATCGACGGTAACAGAAGTGCCGGGGTGGCCAGAGTTTTATCCCGCGCCTGCCGAAGCGCCACAAAGGCGGCCAGATCGTTCCCATCATGGAAATGAATATTGGTCTCCCGCTGTTCGGCTACGCTGCTCTGCCATTGGGGCTCCCTGTCTGCAGGGGGATAGTCATGGCACACATATAAACGGGTCTGTGCCGGAAAACTGAGGATCTTACGGATGGAATGATAAAGCTGCTGCGCATCCCCACCCGGGAAATCACAACGCGCGGTGCCCACATCAGGCATAAAAAGGGTATCGCCAAGGAAAATCGCATCAGCAATCTGGAAAGCCATATCTGCTGGCGTATGGCCAGGAACCTGCAACGCCTGCACTGTCAAGCCCCCCAGTTAAAAGGTTTCACCGTCAGTCAGCAGATGGTCAAACTGTGATCCATCCAGTGCAAAGGTGTGCTCAAGGTTAAAAATGGGCTTGAATATCCGCTGAACTTCGACAATTTTTTCGCTGATGGCGATGTTGCCGCCGACCCTCTCGCGCAAATAATGGGCTGCCGAAAGATGATCGGCATGGGCGTGAGTTTCCAGTAACCAATTGACGGTCAGTTGCTGCTTTTTCACGAAATCTATCAGCCGATCGGCGGAGGTTGTCTGAGTCCGGCCGGATTTCGGATCATAGTCCAGAACCGGATCAATAATGGCCGCAATCCCCCCAGTTCTATCGGCCAGCACGTAGCTGACAGTACTGGTAGCCGGATCGTAAAAACCCTCGATAAGTGGTGTCATGGTGAACTCCTAATCTGGACGTTGCATGATGTATCTTCACACAGGCTCGCTTTGATTATATAATATTATATTATATAAGAATTAAAAGTGTTATCGCGAACGTGGATCAGAACAAAGAGAACTCATGAGTAACGTGTTTATTGGCCATAAAAAAATGCGTGATACCGCCAGTGCAGCCACCGCCGTATTGCGTGCTTTGGCGAATGATGACCGGCTACTGCTGCTGTGCCACCTCAGTCAGAGACAAGCTTCTGTGGGGCACATATAAAGTGCTATGGGGATTGGGCAACTGGCATTGTGACAGACGTTGGAAGTCATTCGACGCCTTCAACTCGTGGCAACGCGCCGTGAGGGAAAACAGTTTTTTTACCGAATTGATGAGCCGAATATGTTGATATTACTCATTACCCTCTATCAACTTTACTGTCAGGAAGATGACACAGAAGGTGTTAACCATGACCATTAATCTGGTGCAATTCACTCCGTTACTGAGTTTCTTAGGGGGGGTATTGATCGGCTGTGCGGCCTGGATATTGCTCCTGTTCTGCGGACGTATTGCAGGGATCAGTGGCATAATCGGGGATGCGCTCTCAGCGGGTATCCGAGATCGTGGCTGGCGTCTGGCTTTTCTGATCGGCATTATCGTCTCGCCTCTTTTATATGGCCTCGTTCATCCGCTTCCTGTGATCGAGGTTTCTGCCTCCTGGCCTGTCCTGATGATCGCCGGGTTGCTGGTTGGGATCGGAACCCGCTACGGTTCGGGGTGTACCAGCGGCCATGGGGTTTGCGGTCTGTCGCGTTTATCCTCCCGTTCTCTGGTAGCTATGTTGACGTTTATGGGGGTTGCTTTTATCACCGTCTGGCTGATGGGATTGTGGATTTAGTCAAGCTTGCTCGCACAGTAAATCGCTCAAGGGGACATATATGAATCTGTTTTTTTCTCTGTTGGCAGGTGTGATATTCGGCGTTGGATTAATACTCAGCGGCATGGCAAACCCTGCAAAAGTGATTGGTTTTCTGGATATTACCCGCATCTGGGATCCTTCTCTGGCTTTTGTAATGGGTGGAGCCATCAGCGTGGGTTTCTTCGCTTTCCGGTCAGTGAAACGACGCACCCACTCGGTGTGCGGTGGCGCGATAAATCTGCCGACCAGCAAACAGATTGACAAGCGTTTGATTGGAGGGGCTATTCTGTTTGGCATTGGTTGGGGACTGGCGGGCATTTGCCCTGGTCCTGGACTGGTATTACTTGGTGCAGGGATGATCAAAGGTATGGGTTTTGTTGGTGCAATGGTCGCTGGCATGCTGCTTTTTGAACAGCTTGAACGTAAACGAGCGAAGCGTCATGCATCGTAATTCTGCCCCGAACGTTGTCAGCCATCAGTAACGCCTATGGTCATTTCGTTACTGTCAGGTCTGCTCGTGGGAGCAGTGCTCGGTATCACAGGAGCGGGTGGTGGCATTTTTGCCATTCCCACCCTGGTGATGGGCATGGGATGGGCACCACAACAGGCTGCTCCGGTGGCCCTGGTCGCCGTCGCCGGGAGTGCGGCTCTTGGAACCTTTGAGGCCTGGCGCAAGGGCCTGGTGCGCTATCGTGCCGCTATTGTGATAATACTGGCGGGCGTGCCCATGACGAGCGTTGGGTTATGGGTTGCCCACCGAACTTCCCCTGCGTTGCTGAGCCTGCTGTTTGCGGGGGTAATGCTAATCGTCGCGTGGCGATTGGTTCGGGCCCCCGAGATAGTTGCCAGGCATACTTATCCCGTCGAACTGGATGAACACACCGGACGATTTATCTGGGCTGTAAACACATGGTTGCTGTTTCTCATGTTCGGGGCTGTTACCTGTTTTATGACCGGGCTATTAGCCGTGGGTGGAGGATTTATTATCGTCCCGTTATTGCGGCAATTTACCCCCCTTCCTATTCACAGTTGCATCGCAACCTCGCTGATGATTGTCGCATTGGTAAGTATAGGCGGGATTGCAGTGGCAGTGATACAGGGTGCCACTCTGCCCTTGCCTTTCACTCTCTGGTTTGTGCTTAGTGCTGCGACAGGGATGTCGATTGGCCGAAGGCTAAGCCAGCATTTACCTGAACATATTGTGCAGAAGGGGTTTTCCGGACTACTGATCGTCGTTGCCCTGGGGATGGTATTTAATGCCGTTATGATGAAGTTTAGTGGCTAAGATCAATATGATTGCCGACAGAGATATAAAAGCTCAAGGATAATGAATTCCTTGCTTTATTGTTTCGAACTTATCTGTCGCCTGCAATACCACGGGATTGCTATAACCAGCGACGAACCCGTTGCGTATAGCGTTTCCATTCCAACCCGAAACGTTTTCGAAGCTGTTCCTCTTCAATATCGATATGCAATCTGGCAACTACATTGCAAGTTCAAACCTCATCGAGATAGGTTTTATTAATTAATAGCAGAATGAATCGTCACGGACAATCTTGACACTTCCGAGCCAACTATAAAGGTATAAGGCAGAATCGCCTACCGGTTCAGAGTCATTCCATAGTTCCCTTTGGTATGCTGCACACTCCCAGACTCAAGAGGCAAAGCAAAAAATTCTCCACCGGTGAGCAGAGTATATTGCATATGCCAGTTTACGAGTGTATATATAGCATATGCCAATAAGGAGCCTTCATGCCAAGACCCAGAATTCCCCGTAACATCTGTGGCCGCCCTGCGGATACCTGTTTTAAGCCCAATGCGCGACCGATGAGCCAGCTTGAACATGTTCATTTAAAAGAAGATGAGTTTGAAGCGTTACGACTGGTCGATTTACTGGGCATGCAACAGCAGGAAGCGGCTGTTGCAATGAGGGTTTCAAGACAGACACTGGCCAATGTCCTGAAAGCAGCCCGTTTTAAGGTTGTGGACTGTCTCACTCAGGGCAAGGCCTTAATAATGCACTCTGAAAGGGAAGGAGTTACACAAGATGATCACAGCCATTCCAGTGAATGACGACCGGGTAGCAAATCATTTTACCAAAGCGAGTCACCTTGTCCTAGTGGATGAGCGCGGTGTGGAGCTCAGCCGGACAGAAAATCCCGCGCTGGGCGCAGATTGTTCAGGTAAACGGAAGCTGGTTGACCTTCTGGTTCAACAGCAGGTCAGCCGCGTTGTGGTCCGTAACATCGGGGAACGGATGCTGGGTAAATTATTGGGGCATCAGATCGCGGTGTACCAGACTGACTGTGGCCGTCGTTTGTTCACTGAACTGTGTGATCCGGATACCCGTGTTCTGACTGAACTGAATAAGCCGGAGCAGGGGCGCCAGTCCTTTAATCATGAGGCGAAAGGGAAAAAATGCTGTAACTCTGACGGGAACACAGCAGAAAATGCGTGCCAGGGTGGGCGTCAGCATCATCACGGAAACGGGCGCTGTTGCCATTCATGAGTTTATTTCATCACGGGCGGTGATTTTTATCAGACCCGTACTGTGTATAAACCAGGAGCCGGAATGAATGATGCCGGGAAAGACACTCAGCTGACTGAATTCCTGATGCCTCCCGTCAGTACAACCGGACGCTGAACAGAAACAGATGAATTGTTATCTTGATGCCAGAAATGCCCATAACTGTTGTATGGTTTGTGGTTCCCTCGACAACAACCCTGATACGGTGAACTTAATGTTTTCAGAATACCCGGATGGATCTGTATGTGCTGACTACACGGCCGATCACAGACATCAGGGGTATACGGGTCTTTTACATGGCGGAATGACGAGTACCTTGCTGGATGCCGCAATGACTCACTGCTTGTTTATGCAGGGAGTGCAGGCCCTGACGGCTGAACTGACAGTCAGATTCATTTCACCCGTTTGTACCGGTGACAAGCTGATGGTCTGTGCCAGACTGCTTGGGCAACGCAGGGGGGTTTACCAGCTCGAAGCATGGCTGGCAAAGGGACAGCAGAAAGTAGCTCGTGCCACGGCGAAATTCATTGTCCCGTCGCAGGATATTGCTCTGGCGCATGGCTAGTGTGGCAGACGCCAGGTGTAACTGGTTATTATAAAAATATGAAGCGTGTTTTGCTCAGACCGGAAAGAATAATGGCATATCGTATATCCCACTTAAACAGTGTAAGAGGTAGTTATGAGTAAACAAATAATTGATATTGGTATTCCTGAATCATCCCGGGTGGAGATTGCAGACGGTCTGTCCCGGCTTCTTGCTGACACCTATACCCTGTATATAAAAACACATTACTATCACTGGAATGTAACTGGCCCCATGTTTAACAGCTTACATTTAATGTTTGAAAATCAATACAATGAGCTGGCCACTGCTGTTGATGATATCGCTGAACGTATACGCTCGCTCGGATGCTTCGCGCCCGGCACATATCATGAATTTTCACGTTTAACCGCTGTTAATGAAGACCAGGATATTCCAGCAGCAAAAAACATGATTGAGAATCTTGTCCAGGGCCAGGAGACTGTGGTTAAAACTGCGCGCTCCCTGTTCCCTGTTGTTAATAATGCGAATGATGAAGCCACAGCAGATCTGCTTACACAACGTATCCAGTTACATGAGAAAACTGCCTGGATGTTGCGCAGCCTGCTTGAATAATGTAAACCGGTGGCAGCAGAAAAAACGGTTTGTCAGCCACAGGCCATTGCTGTCAGTGCAGTACCATCCGTGCTGCCGTGGCTGTTTTTTCTGACCGTAATAGTATAAAAACCGATAAATCAATAAGTTAAACAGTGAACGCGTGAGCGATAAATACAGTCCGGACAGGCATTACCGATGGGTATATCCGGACCACTGTCGCTTTCCCGTTATAATATCGCAGATACCGGCCAGGCTCTTCACAACCTGACAGGGTTAATGCTGCAATGATAAAACGGTTTGCGTGGAAAGCAGGATCACATTATTCGTTGTTATGGCTTCCTTTACCTGTGCCTGCCTGCGGGCAGTAGAGATCATACAAGGTATTTAACAACGTCATGATACGGTTATCCTCAATACGGTAATATACCATTTTACCTGCCCGTCGGGTCTCGACAAGCTTCAGGCGGCGCATTACACCCAGTTGCTGAGACAGGGTCGGCTGAGTGATACCGACTGCAGCTTCCAGCTCGGCCACATTCGCTTCCCCCTGGCTTAACTGGCACATCAACAGCAACCGGTCGCTGTTAGCCAGTCCCCGTAAGACATCTGCTGCCCCCAGGGCTGCATTTTTCATATCGGTCTGACGTTTTGTGTCTTCATTCATGGGCATTGCTGGTTTCTCACATTATGTATTTTTATATAATGTTATTTAGTATACTGATGGTGCCATAATTTTGCCACCGTGTTCGCCAGGTCTGCAGCGTCCAGCTGGCCCGGGTAACTAATTATATCTGGCAGACATTTTGCCCCGAGTGAACAGAGAGGATGTAATGAAAATAGTGATTGTTGGTGGTGTTGCCGGCGGTGCGTCCGCTGCAGCCAGAGCTCGCCGGTTGTCAGAAGATGTCAGTATTGTTGTGTTTGAACGGGGAAGCGATGTCTCTTTCGCCAACTGTGGATTGCCTTATCATATAGGCGGAAAAATTCCGTTACGGCAGTCACTTATTCTTAAGACTCCGGAGGATTTTAAATCCCGCTTTAACATAGACGTCCGTACCTGCCATGAAGTGACGTCAGTGGATCCGGTTAATAAAACAGTGACAGTTAAAAATTTGACCTCAGGTGAGATCCATACCGAAGTATGGGATCGTCTACTCCTCAGTACCGGAGCCGCGCCGGTTGTCCCTCCTTTGCCCGGGCTACAGCAAGAGGGCGTCTTTACGCTCCGAAATCTTACTGACATGGATGCTATCCTGGCGTGGATTGAGCAACATAACGTCGCTCACACCACGCTTGTCGGGGGGGGATTCATCGGACTTGAAGTGATGGAGGCTCTGAGCGAACGGGGGATCCGTGTTACCCTGCTGGAGATGGGGGAACAGGTTATGGCTCCGGTTGATCCTGAAATGGCATCAGCCCTGCATCAGGAAATCCGGAATCATGGCGTGGATCTGCGTCTCAGAACGGCACTCACCGAGGTGCTGCGGACAGAAACGGGATTCCGCGTTGCACTGTCTGACGGTGGCTTTGTGCAGACCGACATGGTTATTCTCGCCATCGGGGTAAAACCTGAGAACAGCCTTGCCACAGTAGCCGGGCTCGAAGTGGGTAAACGGGGAGGTATAAGCGTCAATGCCTGTATGCAGACCAGTATTCCTGACATCTACGCCGTGGGGGATGCAGTTGAAACACCTGACCTTGTCTTTCAGGAACCCGCTAATATTCCTCTGGCTGGGCCCGCCAACCGCCAGGGACGCATTGCTGCTGATAACATGCTTGATCACCACAGCCTTTACCATGGCAGTCAGGGGACATCCATTTGTAAGGTATTTTCGCTTAGTATTGGCAGCGTCGGTGCGAATGAAAAGCAACTGAAAGCCCATGGTACCCGATACGAGAAGGTTTACGTCCATGCTGCTGATCATGCCGGTTACTACCCTGGGGCTACGATGATCAGTCTGAAACTGCTGTTCAGCCCCGATACCGGTAAAATTCTGGGGGCCCAGGCGTCAGGGAAAAAAGGGGTTGATAAACGCATCGATGTTCTGTCTGTCGCGCAGCGCGCGGGACTTACCGTCAACGATCTCGAGCATCTTGAGCTGACTTATGCCCCGCCTTTTAACAGTGCAAGGGACGTTGTTAACCAGGCCGGTATGGTGGCGGCAAATGTCATCAGGGGAGATACGGCCATATGTCATGTCAGCGATGTTTTGCAACGGGAACCGGACAGGTATTGTTTAGTTGATATTCGTTCTCCTGAAGAACTGAAACAATTTGGCGAATATCCTGATGCGCTATCCATCCCTCTGGATTCTCTGCGGGAGAATCTTGAAAAATTGCCTGTAGATAAAGAGATTTTTATCGGTTGTCAGAGTGGTCTGCGCGGGCATGTGGCATACCGTATTCTGCAGGCTCACGGCTTCCGGACATATAATCTGAGTGGTGGCTTTATAACCTGGCAGGCGGTTACGGAGTCAATGAGTAAATAAGAGATGAGGTGCCATACACATGGCACCTCATCTGGTTCTGACGCATTAAGACGTCGCCGGGTAACATACTGTTTTTTTTATAATGTTACCTGCCCATGCTTCTGATACGAAAAGCTTTTAAGCGCCTGCACTATCCCATTGATGTTATTGCTCAATGTGTTCGCTGGTATCTGACTTACGCCCTCAGCCTGCGCAATCTCGAAGATATGATGACGGAGCACGTCGTTATCGTTGACCATTCACTCTTCATCGCTGGGTTATGCGCCTGGCACCGTCGTTCCGCCAGTATAAGCGTAATGTAGGTCGGCGGTGGCGGATGGACGAAACTTACATTAAAATCAAAGGCCAGTGGAAATATCTGTACCGGGAGGTTGATACCGCGGGGCAGACCGTCGACTTCCTGTTGACCGCCAGACGCGACGCTGCGGCTGCCTTACGCTTCTTTCGCAAGGCCATTCGCCACCACGGTGAGCCTGAGTAGACTGGCTCCATGAATCTCCAGACAGTTGGTATCACTTAAATTAGTGATAGTCTTAATACTAGTTTTTAGACTAGTCGTTGGAGTCCGGATGATTGATGTTTTAGGTCCGGAGAAGCGCAGACGGCGCAGCCTTCAGGAAAAAATCGCCATTGTTCAGCAGAGCTTTGAACCCGGTATGACCGTGTTGCTGGTTGCCCGTCAGCATAGTGTTGCTGCCAGTCAGCTGTTCCTGTGGCGTAAGCAGTACCAGGAAGGTAGTCTCACCGCCGTTGCTGTGGGTGAACAGGTTATACCCGCGTCGGAACAGGCATCTGCGATGAAGCAAATTAAAGAGCTACAGCGCCTGCTGGGCAAGAAAACCATGGAAAACGAGCTGCTGAAAGAAGCCGTTGAATATGGCCGACAAAAAAGTGGATAGCGCACGTGCCCTTGCTGCCGGAGGATGGCGAATAAGCCTTGTCAGCTGTTGGCTACGGGTCTCACGTGCGCAACTGCATGCTATGGCTCGTCGGTCGAAGAACTGGCAGGAGCGTCGACGCAAGCGCAAGCCTGATGATATTGAAGCTCTGGATCGTATCCATACCGTTATCGGCGATCTGCCTACGTATGGTTATCGTCGGGTGTGGGCACTGCTGCGCAGACAATCAGAAACGGACGACATGGCGGTGATCAATGCCAAACGCGTATACTGAATCATGCGTAAGAATGCGCTGTTTGCTTGAGCGTAAACCGGCAATACCGCCCTTGAAGCCGGCGCATACAGGGAAGGTAGGACTGGAGCCTAAACATACGGCGGTACGTAGCCCGGAAAGCAACGGGATGGCAGAGAGCTTCGTGAAAACGATGAAGCGGGATTACATCAGCATCATACCGAAGCCGGACGGGTTAACAGCGGTAAAGAACTTTGCAGAGGCCTTCGAACATTACAACGAATGGCATCCGCATAGTGCACTGGGGTATCGTTAGCCACGGGAATATCTACGGCGGCGAACCAGTAATGGGTTAAGCGATAAAAAGTGTCTGGAAATATAGGGACTAATCTACTGAGGTTGTAACCATCGATAAAAGCGGTGCCAACATGGCGGCGCTGGCCACACTCAACGCCAGTAAACCTGAAGAAGAAACCATCACCATCAGGCAGAGTAAATACCTGAACAACCTGATTGAGCAGGACCATCGGAATATCAAACGCCGAATACGACAGATACTGGGGTTCAAATCATTTCGGCGAGCGCAGACGATAATGGAGGGCATTGAGTTAGTGCATATGATACGTAAAGGGCAATATCAGCATCCCGCTGAAGAGCCTTTATCACCGGCGGAACAATTTTACCTGTTGGTTGCCTAAAATATAGACAGCGCAATAATTACTGACTTGTCTACGCTAATGCGACAGAACCCAACGAGCTGGATTGCCAATCGGCGAAGACCTCTACGGCAGAAAATCCGAGCGTAACAACGAGCGGCCAATACAGCTTCGCTCCGGTTGAGTTGCCATGAATATGGCCATCGTGTGCTTACATGATTTTGATTCCGTTTATTTTACAAAAGCCCCCAGATGATCTTGACGGCGGTCCCTAACAGGACGAATCCAATGATGTATTTAAGCTGTTGCCCTTTGAGTTTTTCGCTCATTAACCACGCGCCAAATGCAGCCCCTCCCGCCGATGCGATACCGGTGGCACCGACCAGCGAATAATCCATTCCCGAAAGCGTTGCGTGGGCAAAGAAACCGGTCAGAGAAGCAAACACGACCACGAAAGAAGCGGTTGCTGACGCCCGTTTGGGTTCCAGCCCGGCCCCCACGAGTGCCGGGACGATGATGCTGCCACCTCCAACCCCTAACAGGCCACCGACAAAACCCGCAACACCGCCAAGGGACAAACTACTCAACATCTGGCTTCGCGCACTACGCTGAATTCCAGAAGATTTTGGCGCGTACAACAACATCATGAGGCTGGCAAAAATAAGAAAACCGGAGAACAGCCACAGTAGAAAATGGCGGTCTAACCTTTGGCTGACATGAACCCCGATTGGCGACAAAACCACGGCCACAATCAAAATGGGGAGTGCCAACCGCCATTCGACCAAACGCTTGCGAATGAATGTCGTTGTCGACACGCTCGTCGATATGGCATTCAGAAGCAAGGCGGTGGCCATCGCTGCATGAATTTCGACCCCTAGTGCCAAGAAGATCGGAACCAGAATAAAAGCGGCTCCGACTCCGGCCATGGCCATGATAGCGGTTAGAAAAAACGTTGCAACGGCAGCGATGGCAAGCATTTCAATTCCTTAGCAAAATGAGGATACAGTATGTCCAGCCAGTTTTTCCTGGCAAGGAATGCAAAGCCGTCCCGCTTCCGTGTCGATCAGTTTATCGACAAAGACACGTTCCCCACATTTGGCGCATAGTTCCGTGTCAAAGCAGCTTTTACCGCGTGGAAGTTCAAACGGCTTCTTTAGCCCGATATCGAGAAACATTTCTTCCGGCATCGATATGACCTTGTTAACCAGGGGGTCAGTGACTTCGGCGGGAATATCCTGTGGCGCTATGCCTTGTTTGCGTTGGGCAACAAAAGGCGAGTTGAGCATGTTGCCGAAAAACTCGTCCTTTAGCCGTACACGTACTGAGCGCCCGGTCTTCACGTCTATCAGAGTGAAAGCCATCTTGTTGTAATAGCGCTTCTCGATGTTCGACTTGCCGTAGGTGCATCCCGTAGCCGACATTACGCCATCCAGAAAGCATCCCGCAGCATGGCCTTTCCCTGTTTCTGCTATGACATGCAGCTCCTTGTCTTCTGCCCGTTCCACACCGAGCGCTCTCATCGCTGCTTGCGCAGCACGGTAGCCTAAAGGCATTGCTGGACACTTATGGCCGTGAAAGACCATCGCCGCTTCGAATTCATCGTGTGTCATTACTCTATCTCCTTCGTGAGTCGCGTAGCTTCCTGATGAAGCCACTATCTTGAAGACGAATGAACTCGCAAAAGGATGCAGAAATTTTCTTCGAGATTGATTTCAGTAATCCTCACGCCGAGGTGCGTGGTAACAAGCCCGACCACTGTAGTCAAAGTGCACTTGGCAATTACGTATCAACACCTCGCGCAACCGCTGACGAATTCTCCGTAACCTAGACTTCACGACGGAAAGACTTAACTCATGAGTATCGGCAAATTCTTGCTTACAAATGCTGTGCTGGGGGCAGTTTGGATATCGAATCTATGGTCACTCCCGTTTTTGCAACACTGATTTTCGACGATATCATTGGCTTGCTTAAATCTATCCAGCGTCAGAATCGCGCCACGATGAGTTCTGCGCCTGATGAACCTCAGAAAAATCATACGGCTTCAGATGAGCCATTCCGATATACAGGTTCTTCAACAGGCCGGTCGGCCGTTTGTATCATCAATGATCAGCATTCGCAAACCAGATAGGTGATTGTTTAAAAATTTATTGTTAGAGACTTACGACGCGAACGTCTGTTGTCGCGTCGTAAGCACCCAGGCTATCCTGGCCAGCTTGTTTGCGAGTGCGCAGGTCACAACAAAGTTGCTTTTTCTGCACATTAATTCCCTGGCCCAGTTTGCCTTTCTGGTGTTCTAGTTTTTGTTTTTTGTATGAACACTCTGGGGCACTGGACCAGTAATATTCGGATCTTTTTGTTGCCTCGTTTGCTGATCCCCAACAGAGTTGTTCGACCACCGGTGCTGTACTCACGTGGAAGCAGCCCCGTTGCCGCTGCGAAGTCACGACTACTGGCGTAGTGTTTCCCATCGCCAAGCTCAGTGGAAATAGTACTGACCGTGAGCGTTCCCACACAGGGAATGGTCAATAGACGTTGGCCACAACAGCCTGCCAGTACCTTCTGCGCTCAACCAACATACAAACCCAACGGCTGAATGAGTCATTCCTTTTCTCAGCGCCAATAAGCACTGAAAGATCCCCCTGTACCAAGAGCGTTCGCAGATACGAATAACCGGCTTTTGTGATCCTGCCGAGCTTCGGCTTTCCGCCGCTGCTGTATTGTGATTGCGTCAGTCCCAGCCAGGCGGCCAGTTGACGTCCATTTTTAAAATCATGTGCATTACCGATACTGGCGACCAGCGCACAGGCAGTTGTGGGGCCAACGCCCTTTAGCTCCATCAGCCGCTGACTGCGATGATCTGTTTTGGCCATGCGGGACAAAATTCGGTCATATTCAGTGATGTTAGCTTCAATGTGTTCCAGCAAATCATCAACACATTGCTGAACCTGAAGCGGTAAAGAGCTCTTCTGCACAGAAACTATGTGGCGCAGGGCATCAGTATTTTGTGGCGCGATGACACCGAATTCAGATATCAATCCTCGCAGACGATTATACGTTGCTGTTTTCTCTTCTATGAAACCCTGACGGGTGCGGTGTAAGCATTGCATTGCATCGCCTGCTGGCTTTCGTCCTTCACGGGTACAAATCGCATATGTGGGCGACGAACCGCTTCACAGATAGCCTGAGCATCAGCTGCATCATTCTTCCCTGATTTGCCGGCCATGCGGTAAGTAGACACAAATTTAGCGGCCATCAGACGTGGCTCATGACCATACTGCCGAAATAACCTTGCCAAGTAGTGAGCCCCAGAGCATGCTTCCATCCCGATAACACAGGGAGGCAAACCTGCAATGGACTCAGGAAGAGCAGCACGCGAAACTTTAGGTTTAACCAGAACAGTTCTGCCATTCTGATCAACACCGTGAACAGCAAACACATTTTTAGCAAGATCGATACCGACAGTCGTGATAGTCATAACGAATTACTCCGGGACGATGTGTACCCCATGATTGCACAAGAGTTAATCAGGCGCATAATCAGGGAAAGTCCCTTCCATTCGTTAAGATGATTTTTTGTACGGTTATGGCCCGATCAAAGACCGAGCCGAATGGGTTAACTCTCACCGAAGATAATTTTCTCGAGATCCTGCAAGTCCTGCTGTGATTGCTCGTTAAGGTTGGCCTCTGTTTTGTCGTACCAGCTAAGTAACTTCTGGCCAAGTGGTGTCAAAACCGAGCCTCCACCTTTGCTGCCGCCTGTTGACGTGATGACCACGGGCTTACCTATCCCTTTGTTTAACGTATCAATCAGGAGCCACGCCCTTTTATAGGGTATACCCAAATCTTTTGCGGCGGCTGACAGGGAATGAAACCCATCTATAGCGCGCAATAGATCGATTTTACCCGGCCCCAGCGAGATGTTGTCATTAATGTAAATTCGGGGTCTGACCAAAATAAAATCAGATATAAGCGCTTTTTTATTCATCCTGATACCTTTCTCGAAATTATTTTTGCCGGGTGTGTTTGAACGTTTTGATGGCGGAGATAAGAAGGATCACCCCAAGTAAAGTCATAAGTACTTTAACCGGGAACAGGCCGACCAGAAGTCCGCCAATTGCCGCACCAATCACAGATCCGATGACCATCCATACAAACAGCGGCCTTTCTTTTTTCAGAATCTGGAAAGCATCTGCATTTGTATAACGGGAAAAACCAACAATCATTGTGGGCAGGCTAATCATCAATGACAGGCTTCCGGCCAGTTTGATATCAACCCCGAACAGGATAACGATTGTGGGGATCAGAAGCTCACCGCCTGCCACACCGAGCAATGCTGCGACTATCCCGATAAAGAACCCTGAAATCACACCTGCAATAATTGTGGCAATACCGGGTTGAAATAACCCGCCGGAAATACTGTGCAGTGGTAGCCATGCTTCTGAGAACATGACGAACGACAGTAAAACAAGGAGGAGCAGAATGATTCTGTCCAGCCAGATTCTGGACATCTTAATGGCGCGGCCTGCGGCCCACCATGCCCCAATAAGACTTCCTGCCAGTAAATTCATGACAATATCAAGATGCTCTACCAACTGATCGGTGGCTATCGATTTTGTGCGGAAAATTAGAGCGATAGCGACAACAGCGAGGCTCATTGCTTTGTTAAAGATGACGGCTTCCAGGGTGGGTATTTTGAAACTACCGATCAGGACGGGAAGGCGAAACTCAGCCCCACCGAGCCCAATCAGCCCTCCTAAAGCCCCAATTACCGCGCCTGAGAAAAAACCTTTTCCATTCCTTTTTGAAACTGATGACATGCATTCCTCTCTGATTCGTTATGTCATTCTTGACATAACGATGAGCATAGCATTTCAGATGATAAGTTTGATAGTACGTTGTATAGGCGGGAATTGATCCAGCTTAAAGCTGATTCAATCAGTACCGGTGATTTTATTAAGCGCCTGTATCCGACAAACCTGAGAAGAACTGTAGCCGGTTGCTTCTGCTGTCTCCCGTATACTGAGTTTCTTAACCTGTCGGTAGTACAACACCTTCTGGTGTCGTTCACTGTCTGCCTGCTTGCCCCGGTATTTACCCAGGGAATGAGCACGCTCAATTCCCTGTTGCTGTCGCTGGCGACGACTCAGCCAGTCCTTATGCGACATTGCGGCCATCAGATCGATCAACATATTGTTGATCGCCGTGATAACTGCGCGGGTTATCGGGTCAGCCTGTGAAGGATCTTTATCTGACAGAGCCTGCCATGAAGTTGGGACGTCAAGACTGACGATCCGCAGTTCATGTTGCTCAATCTGCTTTTTCAGCGTCATCCAGTCGCTGTTGCTCAGACGGGTCAGACGGTCTATCTGCTCGACAAGTAAAATATCATTGTGGTGACTGTCCATTAGCAGGCGTCCCAGCTCCGGGCGGTCGAGTTTTGTTCCGCTGATATTCTCCCGGTAGTAACTGGCTATTTTATACCCTCGTTCCTGAACGAACTGCTCCAGCATATCTTTTGCTCGATCGGCAAACTGATCTTCCGTCGACGCTCTCAAATAAGCTCTGATGAACATTTTTTCACCGCATTATCGCTTTTAGGTTATTGCATTTATTCTATCGCATATAGGTTATGTCATTCATCGTGTACCGTCACGTTTTTATTATGGCGTCAGGGTGTACCCTATTGCTACAGGTAAGCCTGTTCAAAAAACAGGCTTACCGTACAATAATTCTCTATATCCAAACTGACCCCTGTAACAGCCTTTCTGGCTGTTTGTATATAATTATGAAAAAATGGTGAGTAGAGTTTCAGGGTAACAGGGGATGCTTATGTCGGTTTTCCACAACTGGCTACTTGAGATCGCATGTGAGAATTACTTCGTCTACATCAAACGCCTTTCCGCCAACGATACCGGCGCAACAGGTGGTCACCAGGTAGGGCTTTATATCCCTTCAGGTATCGTTGAAAAACTCTTTCCGTCTATCAACCATACCCGTGAACTGAACCCTTCGGTTTTTCTCACCGCACATGTGTCATCGCATGATTGCCCTGACAGCGAAGCCCGGGCAATTTATTATAACAGCCGTCATTTTGGTAAAACCCGGAATGAAAAAAGGATTACCCGCTGGGGTAGAGGCAGCCCACTTCAGAATCCTGAAAATACAGGGGCTCTGACGCTCCTGGCTTTCAAGCTTGATGAGCAAGGGGGGGACTGTAAGGAAGTAAATATTTGGGTATGCGCCAGCACTGATGAAGAGGACGTCATTGAGACCGCTATTGGTGAAGTTATACCCGGAGCGCTTATATCCGGCCCCGCAGGACAGATTCTAGGCGGACTATCTCTACAGCAAGCGCCAGTAAATCATAAATATATTCTACCTGAAGACTGGCACCTGCGCTTTCCGTCGGGAAGTGAAATTATTCAGTATGCAGCCAGCCATTATGTGAAAAATTCCCTTGATCCGGATGAGCAACTTCTTGACCGCCGGCGCGTGGAGTACGACATATTTCTATTGGTTGAGGAACTGCATGTTCTGGATATCATCCGGAAAGGATTTGGCTCTGTGGATGAATTTATTGCGCTGGCCAATTCTGTCAGCAATCGCCGTAAATCCAGAGCCGGGAAGTCGCTGGAACTGCACCTGGAGCATCTATTCATTGAGCACGGCCTGCGACACTTTGCGACGCAGGCCATCACAGAAGGTAATAAAAAACCCGATTTCCTTTTCCCTTCCGCAGGGGCTTACCACGATACTGAGTTTCCCGTAGAAAATCTGCGCATGCTGGCAGTCAAGACTACCTGTAAGGATCGCTGGCGTCAGATACTGAATGAGGCTGATAAAATTCATCAGGTGCATCTGTTTACACTCCAGGAGGGAGTTTCTCTGGCTCAATATCGGGAGATGCGGGAGTCGGGTGTCAGATTGGTCGTGCCATCATCTCTGCACAAAAAATACCCGGAGGCGGTGAGAGCTGAGCTAATGACGCTAGGTGCGTTTATTGCTGAGCTGACAGGGCTTTACGCAGATATTCCATAGATTATCTCCCGGCATAAATACCGGGAGGAGCGATCAGATTCGTTCAACCTTGCACGAATCGGCATTAACCGCTTTCAGGATATAAGGTTCAAGCAGTTTGGCTACGGCTTCAAACACGGGCACCACTACGGAGTTACCGAACTGCCTGTACGACTGAGTGTCTGACACAGGAATGCGAAAAGGCCTGCCATCTACTTTTTCAAAACCCATAAGGCGCGCGCACTCTCGTGGAGTCAGCCTGCGGGGCCGATGCGCCTGATTTTCTTCGTTCGCGAAGTCTGTTTCACCTGTGGCCATATCCCAGCCACGGTCTATCAGAATTTCAGACCCGTCTTTGTGATAGCGAGCAGAAAGCGTACGGGCAATGCTTTCTTTATTTTCAGGATTAACGAGGCCAAAACCGAATCCGTTACCCTTAGCTGCGTGCTTTTTGGCGTAGTTATAGAGATACTCCCAGAGTTTCGACGTCAGTATATATTTGCTGTCAACCACGGGTTCCAGCAGTTCGCCAAATGACGGACGCTGTTCCGGATAAAAACGACTAATATCGCGCAGGGTAAAGCCCTGGTGAATGTTCAGATCACGACGGAAACCGACCAAAACGATACGTTCTCGGTGCTGAGGTAAAAAGTGCTTTCCGTCGATAACTTTAGGATCGTTTTTGCCCATCTCAGCTGCATCCGCAACTTCATAGCCCAGTTCGTCGAGGGTATCCATGATGACTTTAAAGGTTTTACCCTTGTCATGGCTCTTCAGGTTTTTAACGTTTTCAAGAACAAAGATGGCAGGTTTTTTTGCGCGGATAATACGCGCCACATCGAAGAAAAGCGTTCCCTGAGCCTCACATTCGAAACCATGCGCGCGCCCGAGCGAGTTTTTCTTGCTTACGCCCGCAAGGCTGAACGGTTGACAGGGGAAACCTGCTAGAAGTACATCATGATCCGGCACATGCTCATTAATGTAAGCATAGGCATCGTTTTCAGGTACTTCAGGTTTATCACTGAGCGTGACTTCCCGAATATCGAGATTGAAAGTGTGTTCCTGAGCATCGTTAAACCAGTTAGCTTTATATGTGCGCACAGCCTCTTTATTCCATTCACTGGTAAAAACGCACTGGCCACCGATGGTTTCGAAGCCCTTCCGTATACCTCCAATCCCAGCAAACAGGTCAATAAACCGGAAGGCATAGTCAGGGTGATGTGCAGGCGCTTCCGGAAGCATTTTTCGTAGAAGTTCCTCTTCGGCTAACGTCAGCGCCTTAGGTGAGCACTTACCATTAATCCAGCGATTAAGAGTCTCGCGACTCCACTCATTTTTACCAACTTTTCTAAGCAGTTCAGCCACGTACTTCTGGTCATAGATTTCCAGCACCTGCCCGAGCAGCTTTTTATCATTTTCCTGTCGCAGTTGTTCTTCCGCTTCTGCTTTCTCAAGCAGATCCTGCGCCAGTAATTCAAATTCAGACATATTGCCTCCATTGGGTCTTATGGGTGAAACTGTATCACTCATTTGACCCAGATTGAATGTTTTTATCTGGATATTTAAACAGGTTTATTGTTAGGTAACGCACGTTGGCCACGCTGGAGCGTCTTCTGGGCCTGCTGTCGGCCTTTGAGGTCGTGGTATGGATGACGGATGGCTGGCCGCTGTATGAACCCCGCCTGAAGGGAAAGCTGCACGTTATCAGCAAGCGTTACACTCAGCGCATTGAGTGACATAACCTGAATCTGAGACAACATCTGGCAAGGCTGGGACGGAAGTCACTGTCGTTCTCAAAATCGGTGGAGCTGCATGACATGACTCTGAGGTGTCTGTTAAACCCGTGGCGATTCAAAGCGGACCGTCATACCTGCTTTAGTCACTGGCTTAGCGAATGGAAGGGACTTCCCCTGGATATGCGCCTGGTTAACTTTCATGCAATCATGGGATAAACATTGACCCAGAGGGATTCGTTATGACCATCACCACTGTCGGTATCGATCTTGCTAAAAATGTGTTTGCTGTTCACTGCGTTGACCAAAATGGTAAAGCAGTTCTGGTTAAACCCAAGGTGTCGCGTGCAGCACTTTCTGAACTCATCGCTGGTTTACCTCCCTGTGTCATTGGAATGGAAGCCTGCTCGGGTGCCCACTATTGGGCAAGATTATTCAGGCAGTATGGCCATGATGTCCGGTTGATGGCACCGAAATTTGTCTCACCCTATCGCATGGCGGGTAAGACCGGGAAAAATGATGCAGCTGATGCAATAGCTATTTGTGAGGCTGTGCAGCGGCCGCACATGCGCTTTGTACCCGTCAAAGACGAAAGCCAGCAGGCAATGCAATGCTTACATAGGACAAGACAGGGATTTATTCAGGAAAGAACAGCGACGTATAACCGTCTTCGGGGGTTGGTATCTGAATTCGGGGTTATTGCCCCACAAAGCACTGATGCTCTGCGTCATGCTGTTTCTGACCAGAAGGAAACTCTGCCAGTACAGGTCAGGCTGTGCATTGATGATCTATTAGCACATGTCACTAATATTGAAGAGAAAATCGCCGAATATGACAGGGTGTTATCTCGTGTTGCCAAAACAGATCATCGCAGCCAGCAGTTAATGGAACTGAAAGGTATTGGGCCCACAACGGCGAGTGCGCTGGTCGCCAGTATTGGCAATGCCCATGATTTTAAGAACGGGCGCCAACTGGCAGCCTGGTTGGGGCTAACGCCATCACAATACAGTAGTGGCGGAAAATCAAAGCTTGGCAGGATAACAAAAGCGGGTGATGCCTACCTGCGAACCCTGCTGGTCCAGGGAGCCCGTTCTGTTATGGTAGGGGCAGAGAATAGAACGGACTCGTTTAGCCGTTGGGTCTGCTCGTTGATTGGTAGGCGGGGATACTGGCGTGCTGTCGTTGCAATCGCCGCCAAGAATGCGAGGTTGTGCTGGGCATCATTACATTACGGCGATGACTTCAGACTGTATTCAACAACGTGAAAAATTAAACTGAGTAGTAACTGAACTGTAACTCGTTGATGGTAAAGGGTTAGACCCCCGTGAGAAGTATCTGCATATCCTACTGGATATCACTATCCGATTAACGAAGGAGGATCTCACGAGCGTCTTTCATCAGGGTCCGAATCAATAGCGATTCAGCGTGACCGTTTATAGGGCACTGTTGCAAAGTTAGCGATGAGGCAGCCTTTTGTCTTATTCAAAGGCCTTACATTTCAAAAACTCTGCTTACCAGGCGCATTTCGCCCAGGGGATCACCATAATAAAATGCTGAGGCCTGGCCTTTGCGTAGTGCACGCATCACCTCAATACCTTTGATGGTGGCGTAAGCCGTCTTCATGGATTTAAATCCCAGCGTGGCGCCGATTATCCGTTTCAGTTTGCCATGATCGCATTCAATCACGTTGTTCCGGTACTTAATCTGTCGGTGTTCAACGTCAGACGGGCACCGGCCTTCGCGTTTGAGCAGAGCAAGCGCGCGACCATAGGCGGGCGCTTTATCCGTGTTGATGAATCGCGGGATCTGCCACTTCTTCACGTTGTTGAGGATTTTACCCAGAAACCGGTATGCAGCTTTGCTGTTACGACGGGAGGAGAGATAAAAATCGACAGTGCGGCCCCGGCTGTCGACGGCCCGGTACAGATACGCCCAGCGGCCATTGACCTTCACGTAGGTTTCATCCATGTGCCACGGGCAAAGATCGGAAGGGTTACGCCAGTACCAGCGCAGCCGTTTTTCCATTTCAGGCGCATAACGCTGAACCCAGCGGTAAATCGTGGAGTGATCGACATTCACTCCGCGTTCAGCCAGCATCTCCTGCAGCTCACGGTAACTGATGCCGTATTTGCAGTACCAGCGTACGGCCCACAGAATGATGTCACGCTGAAAATGCCGGCCTTTGAATGGGTTCATGTGCAGCTCCATCAGCAAAAGGGGATGATAAGTTTATCACCACCGACTATTTGCAACAGTGCCCAATACAGCAGCGGGGGAAAGTCGAAACTCGGCAGGATCACAAAAGCCGGTGATTCGTATCTGCGAACGCTTCTGGTTCAGGGGGCTCGTTCAGTGCTTATTGGCGCCGGGAAAAGGACTGACTCATTCAGCCGTTGGGTTTGTATGTTGGTTGAGCGCAGAGGGTACTGGCGGGCTGTTGTGGCCATCGCCGCCAAAAATGCGCGGCTGTGTTGGGCATCACTACATTACGGTGATGATTTCCGGCTGTACTCAGTCAACTAAAGCTCGAAGCTGTATAACCATCTGACCTGCAATTCGTTGATGATAAAGGGTTAGACCCCGTGAGGCCTATCTGGCTATTGTACAGGATATACGTATCCGCTTAACGAACAAGAACCTCACGCGCGTCTTTCATCAGGGCCCGAATCGATGACGATTCATCATGGCCGTTTATAGTACCGCAGTCTCTCCCCTTTATTTTTACTGAAGAGCAGACAGAAACCATAAATACCGGCTTTGACATGCCGGGGAAGTCCTTATAGTACAATAATTTTCGATATCCAAACTGACCCCAAGTAAGGACGGTCGCGCCTGTGGTGGTTTTATCTCCGTGGAGCGCCTGGCCCCGGCCATAATTGTTAGTTCGATACCCCATGAGTCACGCCTCCGGGTATTGCCAGAAAGTCGGGGGCTTCAGCCATACCTTTGCGCGATAACAGCACTAATCTGTCCTGCGGGGTCGAGACAATTTCATCCCCGTTATCCAGTACGCTGCCCACCAGCGCGAGCCCTTTCTCGAAGTGTGTAGCTTTCTGGCCAGCGCTTGAAACAATCCGTGCAGATGAACCATCGGTATAAGTGACTGCATCACCCTCCACTGCGATTTTGACCATTTGACCGTTGCCTAGATCCATAACCCTGGCGCTATCAACAGCGGTTACGACACCACCTCGCGCAGTCAGGCTTCCCTCGACCGCAACACGCCAGATTGCTGTTACCGGGTGTTGGCGATCCCTTTCAGCGTTCTGCTCAATAATTTGTCGAGCATCCACATCCATTGCGGCCAGATCAGCGTCAGAGAAAGGGGATTTGTCAAAGTCGGCCAGCATTTGTTGAGTTGCTTCATTTGTAAACTGCTTCATCGTTATTACTCCTTATAAAATGTACGGATAAATTCCGAATTGTATACGAAGTAAGCACGAGTAAATTCTGAAAATGAACTGAGGAATCATATGGTTGCAATTTGTTATGTGCAGTTACCCACTTCTGGACAAGTGATAAGAAAAACCTGAAGAGTGATAGCGGAAAATAACTTTCGGAAAAGGAGGTGCGAAAATTCCTGGCTCCTGTCTATAATACTGTATGGATATACAGCACCACGAAGAGCAGAGCATTATGAAACTTATCCCAGTGACACAACAATCACCAGGCCAATTCCCGTTGTTCGTTGAGCCTGTCAGCGCAGGTTTCCCTTCAGTCGCTTCCGATTATGTTGATGAATTTATTGATCTAAATACTCACCTCATCAAACATCCATCTGCAACCTACTTCTTACGAGTAACAGGTTCATCGATGGTAGAGGCACGTATTCACGAAGGCGATCTGGTCATCGTGGATAGCTCACTTGAGGCGAAAGAGGGGGATATTGTGATTGCGACCGTTGATGGTGATTTCACCATTAAGCGGTTGCAGCTAAGCCCGGCTCCCGCGCTACTGCCAATGAATAGCCGGATGTCACCGATCTATCTGAAAGAAGGCGAAGAACTGGCCATTTTTGGCGTGGTGACCTTCATCGTGTACAAGGCCTTGTGATGTTCTGCCTGGTGGATTGCAACTCATTTTACGCCTCCTGCGAGAGAGTCTTTCGGCCCGATCTGGTGAACAAGCCAATTGTATGCCTTTCGAACAATGATGGCATGGTCGTGGCACGTTCAGCGGAAGCTAAAAAATTAGGTATCCAGAATGGTGACGTGTACTTCCAGAAGAAAGCATTCTTTGAAGCTAACGGTGTACATGTTTTCAGTTCTAACTATGCCTTGTACGCGGAGATCTCCCGTAGGGTGTGTGAGACATTATTTAAATTCTCCAGTAATACTGAGGTCTACAGTATTGATGAAGTTTTCCTTTCGTTTGAAGGAATGCAGAAAAATTATAATTTTGATGACTATGGAAGAGAAATAAAGAAAACCGTATTAAAGAGCACCCATATACCCGTGGGGGTGGGCATATCGACAACTAAAACTTTGGCAAAACTAGCAAATAAAGCTGCAAAAACATGGACTAAAACAGGCGGAGTGGTTGATCTCAGCAGTCCAGAAAGACAACGTAAATTATTGCCATATATTGACGTAAGCGATGTCTGGGGGGTGGGCCGGAGATATGCCACCAGACTGAACAGCATGGGCATCAGGACTGCTCTCGATCTGGCCAATGCGCCAACATCGCTTATCCGTAACACATTTGGAGTCGTACTGGAGCGAACGCAGCGCGAATTGAATGGCGAGTCCTGCATAGCCCTGGAAGAGGTGAGGAAGGTTAAGCAGCAGATCATCAGCTCGCGTTCATTCGGCCAGAAAATAGAGCACTACGAAGCAATGCACCAGGCGGTGTGTGAGTATGCCGAACGTGCAGGCGAGAAGCTGCGCGAAGAGAAGCAATACTGTCGCTGCATAACGGTTTTTATTGGCACAAGTTACTATTCGAAAACGGCCCCTTACAGTGGCCAGCAGACAGTCAAGCTGGAAAACCCCACCGCCGATACCCGGGAAATCATTGCGGCTGCGGTCGCAGGGCTCCGGCATATCTGGCAGGAGGGATACCGATACCATAAAGCCGGAGTGATGCTATCTGACTTTTATGATAGCGCCACCAGCCAGCTCGATTTGTTTGGTGAGAACCGACTCTTTGCCAATGGTGAAGCGTTGATGGGCGTGATGGATAGAATTAACCGGTCAGGTCGGGGGAAATTATGGTTTGCGGGCCAGGGCATCGACAAAGACTGGACGATGCGGCGGGAGTTATTGTCACCATCCTATCTCACTAACATTAATGAAATCCCTCGCGTCAGGATTGGCTAATCAGCAGTGAAAACTTCATTCGTCATCGATAAAATTCGTCTGTAAACAAAACGAACTTGATATACTCGGTTTCGCTTGTTATGAGTATGTATGTACATACAGTCCTCCGTGCAGCGGAGGGAGTTTAGAGCCCTTTTTCGGGGATAGAAATGAATATCTCAACAACTTTCCAGACGCTGGAGAGCGAGATCACACAACTTCGTGGAGTGCTGGGTTCCCGGCTTCCGCTCAAGGCGAGTGTCTGCGTCCTGCCAGCCGTTGCTGATGGCGAAGAAGATATGGCCATCGAACACATCATGCCTGAGCTGAAACAGGGACACGATGCTGTCCATGCTGCCTGCGCGGCATACGCTGACCTGCATATCAGGGATGGCTATTCGCAGAAGTCCGCTCGGCGCACTACCGGCGTATTATGGTACGACAATACAGATGCGGAATTCTCTCAGCTGGTTACCCGTTTGGTGACATCCATCAACCAGCATAAAGAGAGCATTCAACGCCACATCATCGAAAACTACGGTGGTGATCGCCGACCGGAATACATGCGCTTCAACGCGCTGCATAGCGCCTGCCCTGGTGTCATGACCCTGCATCTCTATCGGCAGCTGCGTATGTTTGATAATGCTAACGTCAATCTGGTCAGTTTCGGCTGGAGGCAAAAGACGCTTTTTAGCAGGGTTAACAAAATCGAGTTGCTCCAGAAGATGGGCAAGGACATCGAGGAAGATGAAGATAAATCAGTCAGACTCAACTCGTTGATTAAGGCTATTGCGCGTGTACCGGAAGAAAAGCTTCGCTTACGCCGTCCGGTTAAAGTGCATCCAGCTGCAAACATCGCGATGGCTGATCCTGAACACCCCGACCAGATACTGCGTCTTTCTGCCGCTTCATCTATGCCGTTCATTATCATTCAGGATGAGCACGTGAAAATTCGGCCATTGCCAGAGTTCGTGGCCAATGAAGTAAAGCCGAGGAGTAACCGCCTCAAGACAGATGTGATCGGTATATTCCACGGCGAAAGTATCGAAATGATTCTCTGACCACACCGGCCAAAGGACTGGCCGTATTCCCCCCTCATAATTTCGTCACTCGCCGTCCATGCCATACCCTGAAACTAATATTGAAAATTCATTATGTTCAGCAAGGAATGTGGCGTGAAATACTTTGAATGTGCGCTCAGGTTCAGAATCGCCCCAGGTGACGTGTATGGGATCCACCAGCAACTGGATAAGGTAGTCCAGGAACGTTCTGGGTCGCGACTCCCATACACCTTCTACTCTCGCAAACAAAGTGCCTCCGACACCCAGGTTGTTCTGAGAACGGCTGTTGCACTCGGGCTCCCTGGCGAAGTCATGAAGGAAATCATGTTTGTGTCTGGCCAGAAAATTCGAATCTGCGGCTCGCTGGCCACTATTCGACGCGAGGAAGCTGGAGGCCGGAAAAGAGAGATTTGTCCACCTGCCCATGAACTCCCGGATTATATCCACTATCACCTGGAACGGGCCGGAGTGATCTGTGGACGGTTACGTATCGTTCGAAGCACCAAGTTCCATATTATTAAGCCCGGGAGCGTTGGCCGTACATCCCACAAGATCATTGTACCGATGAGCCAGTACGATGCTGAATGCGTGATTGAAGATGTCGGCGCACTTGAACAGGCATACGCTTTCGGGATCGGCAGAAAGCGGATATTCGGCTTTGGCTATATGAACAGCATCGAAGTGCTTTCCTGAACAGGCCATTAAGCATAGTTATTATCTGAATTTCAAACCGACTCGCAAACTTACGGCATTAACACTTCTGATACACCCTTTAAATGCTGTAAACTGTTGTAGCCCTTACTAAATCGTAAGAGTGGGGATTTGCAGCCCCGACTAATGACACGCCGTTCATGTACTTGAACGGTTCGCACTCGCTCGCCTGTTTTTTGTCAATGGTGGGTCGGGGCGTGGGAGCCTTACGGCTCGCCAGTCGTCATTAGCTGGTACTGCAAACCATGTTCCGATTCACCACCAAAGGAAATGGAGATGGAAAAACAGGACTGGCATAAGGCAGACATCATAGCTGCGCTACATAAGAAAGGTTTGTCACTTGCCTCACTGAGTAGGGCTAACGGTCTTTCAAGCAGCACTCTGGCAAATGCACTGACACGTGACTGGCCTAGAGGCGAGATCATCATCGCTAATGCAATTGGTGAAGAACCTCAAGAAATATGGCCAACCCGATATTTTGATAAGGCAGGAATGCCGATCAAGAGAATCATAAGAAAACCGGTTTAAATGAAAAAGGCTGGCATTTTTGCTGGCCTTATATACCTCCTGGCTCTGCTACTGAAACCACTAACACCGATCAAATGGTCATCAGCGAAATACCCCGTTCATTTCTATTGACCTCTTTACCTCCATGTAATCAAATTGATGGAATAATAACGGTTACGAGAGACAAACTGATGACGGTGTTATCTGCCCCTGAAATGCGCTTTGGAACCAAACAGGATGTTCCCTTTATCATAGCGGTGATTCGCGACGGTATGCGGGATGGGTATTTTAACTTTGATGATGATGACGGACTGTCTCAGTTCGAAAGTCAGATCTCAGAAGCCATTGCCAGGCGGGAACGGGGAGAGAATTGCGCCGATTTCTTGTTTGTCTTTGATGCTCAACATAATGGCGCAGCGATAGGTTTTGCCCTACTGACGGGCAAAAATGGTGCAAATGGACTTGCTTCACATCTGGAAATCAGGATGTTTGGTGTTACCAGGAGTCAAAGACAAAAAGGATTTGGGCGCTCCATGTTGCAAAGTATTCTGGATGCTACTCCCGGCCATAAAGTGGAGGCATCCTGTCTTCCTGCATCAGTTGTCATGGCCAGGATGCTGACTAATGCGGGTTTTCACGTCAAAGAGATAAGCCCGTTTGGAAAGCGTACTTTCAGACGCTAATGTAAAATTCAGATAAAAAAACCGGCTGACGAATTCAGTCGGTTTAGTAATCCTGCAAAAGGATGCTGGACAGCGACGGACGACTTCAGAGCTGTGGCAATGGCCCCTGGTTATCTTCAGTCGCAGCCTGGTCTTTATCCGGGGTGGCCGTTGCAGTCCGCGAGGCATCAAATGAGACCGTTGGGTCGCTGAGAGTCAGGATGCCAGTGTCTTCAACTTCTCGCGTTGTCAGCGTAAGCTCAGATTTACTGTCATCACACTTATTCGTTTTCTCCGCCAGTGCCTTGCACCAGATATAACGACCTCTCTGGGCATCAGAGACTGAAGGCTCTCCATATTTCTCGATCGCCGACTTCAGTAAGAGATCAGGGTTGCTGAATGAAAAGCGGATTTTGTAAGCCACCGGCTCAATGGGGTCAACTGCCGTATCGGGGATAAAATAGACCACCGTCTCCTGGTGAGCATCTCCCCAGAAAATACTATTCAATGAGTTGTTACTGTAGCGCTTTTGAATTTCTTCACCAGCAGACTGGCCAAGTTTGTCAGTGATAGCAGTGATCGCTTCAGAAGCTGTCATCCGCAGGCTTACCGGCCCTATAGAAAAAGACATAACATCAAAGCTATTCAGGGGGGTAATGGTGCTTTCTGGAGCGGTAGATGAATCGGGTACGTCATCACTGTACAGACTGTCATCCCCCGGAGAAGGCGTTACAGGTGCTGAATTTTGGATGTCAGGTGTGTAGCTGGGATCGGGAGCGTATAGGCCCATTGTATCATTCTGTACAGCAGAATATACCGAAGCGGTCGGCAGGACGGTAAGGAGCGCAAGGGCGCAGTATCCAAGGTATCTGGTCATATTCACCTCGTCAGTAGCAGTTGTCCTACTGTAACAGCGCGAGGTTTGAGAACATCATGGAAATGGGGTCAAAGCGGGGCGAAAAACAAGCCTGATTCACATGGCTTACGTAGCAGCATGGAGATCTCCTGAAGTCGGAGAAAATGAGTCAGATAACGCGAATATCGAAAATGGAACGAAGTACTTAATTACCTAACAGGAGGTACATGTTAACCTGACGAACATTGCTTACTGCCTATTTGTAGATTCAGGCTACAGGGAGAATCCAAGTGCCAAACTGCATACCCCTTAATCCGGTATTACCTAAAAACTTCGACGATACACCTAATGAAAAGCGCTCAAAGTCTCAGCTTGATGCCTGGTGGGATCATCCATATGGCATTACTTGCCCGGACGGGAAAATCACTGTTCGATGCCTGAATGGAGGAGCTTGGGATCGTTCGACAGTGCTGGGAGTAGCGGACAATTACGAAGAAGCCTGCGAGCTCGCAGAGCGCGAGCAATCAGCATGGGTCAAACGCCGTGCGGAGCCAATATTCTACTATAGCGGTGAAGCTCCATTCAGAGCGATAAGGGATGCACAACGTCCTGATCAGGAGCAGACCTTTGTCGCGTCTTTTGACACGCAAGATGAGCTAATCAGCTGGCTTAATAGTCAGAAAACCAGTTAATACCAAGTCTGGAAGTCTGCTTCTCAACAGACTTCCACATTTGATTATCAAGCTCCCCATAATTTGGGTTCAGTATAAACATTCCATTACGTTCTATTCCCCTCATTACATTCATCTATCCGTAAATTTCGTTAGCCAGCACATCGGGGTGATACTGATGTCAGGTAAACAAAACGGATGCAAAAATGCAGACATGTTCGGAAGTCCTGGCGGTTGAAATATTCAATCAAGTTGGACGTGAGGCAGCTATTGCTCAATATAACTTAATTTGTGAAATAGCCCAGCGACGTTACGAAGACAGCCTGGCCAAATATGGTTCCGTGCCAGCTGGTTTCACCGCGCTCAATTTCCTCCATCCGGCAGAACTTCAGGAGCGTTACATCCTGGGGTTGGGAATTCAGCTTTGTATCGATGAGCAGCATGAAGCCAGGGAACGGGTTTTAGCTCGCTGCCTGGCAAGAAAAAGGGCCGCATAAACAGGTGATAAAACAACTCAGCTATAGCTGAACACGCACTAATTGGCTATGTTAACAAAACGAACAAGGTGGCGATTATGTACAGTGAATCTATCGATCGTGCTATCAGTATCCTCAAGGACGCGGGCGAAAAAATCGGTATGGAACTGGGTAGTAATGTGACATCTCAGGAATCAGAACTGCTTGAGGATGCGCTGGTGGGCCTGACTAAAGTTAAAGGGCAACTCTGCGGTAATCACTCCTTAACTGATGTAAAAGCGGACGTCGTGCCTTTTAGTCTCAGTTCGACGAAGAACGTCGATAGCCCGCATTAATTAACAACCACCAACTGGACGGAAGGGATATGACTGAAGACAACGCCGGTAGTGTTTCTGGAAAAGCACAGAACGCCCCAAAAGCAAATGCCCACCTGGACAGGCTCTTTGATTTCATTGTGACAGAAATCAAAGAGCAGGGTGCAGCACCGTCTTACGAGCAGATCTGTTCTTCTCTGGGGTATTCAAAAGGGCTCGTTTCCCGGCGTATCCGGCAGTTGCATGACCAGGGACGAATCATTATCGATGGTGAAAGAAAGTCTATGACGCTGCGCGTAGCGAAAGGACAAGGTCATGATGACATTGCCGAACTCCCGGACATGACCAGTGACAGGAAAGCAATCATCACGTATGTCAAAAAATACATGAACAGAAATGGTGGCCGTGGGCCATCAGTTCACGCAATAGGGAAAGCGCTCGGCTTCTCGAATAACAAGGCGCGTAGACATGTGGACTATCTCGACGAAGTAGAGAGGGTACGTTACAGCCCTCATCTTAATGAAGTAATCGTTATCAATCAGGGTGATTACGTTAAAATTACCCAGGACAACGATGAACCACCGAGCCCGGCAGAAGGTTAGCCATGATTCGCATATGGAGAGAAGTTGTAAACGTAAAGGTTCAGGACGGGAGCCGTAACGGACGAATCTGGTTTCTTGAACTTTCGTGTGGCCATCATGCTGTCAGACGTATACCTCGATTACGTCTGCATAATCTGACGCAATTCGAACGACTTGAGCCACCAGCTAAATGTCACTGTGTATTGTGTGAAATAGATGCTATTGCAGGACAAAAATAGCAATAAACACAACATAAAAGCCCTCAATTTGTCCCCATTGTTTTTAGCCTGACAGCATTGGTACTGATAGCCTAATCATATTTAAACGCATAACCCTATGGTGGACATATGAAAAAAGCTGTTTTTGGCCTTTTAGCACTATTGCCCTTCATAACCAGCGCAGAATCGATCGATCCGAACGATTTCTATGCTCAGCAGCCTTCTCAAAACTACCAACAACCTGCTGCCAGCGAGCAACAGGACGATGCTGACAATTCCAGTGACCAGACAGCTGCGATCGTATTGAACCTGGAAAGTTACAAACCGCTGGGGAATTTTGTAGTCCCCCAGGGAGTAGAACGCCCATTCATTGGTCTTATTAACAGCAAAATTTTCATACTGTCTGAGCAACCAGATAAACGCTTGGCTGGCCTATGGATAGGTCGTAGTCAGGATGGTCGTGAAGCACTTTGTGGTTACCTGAACAACAGTATGCAGGTCAGAAAATGTTATTACATCTTATATCGTGAGTAAAAAATGGGGCCGTAGCCCCATTTATTTTAATGTTTGAATGAGGGTATAAAGGGTATTACTGGATTTGTTCCTAGCGAAGCTAATTCGTTAGGCGCAAGATAACGTCGCAGTTCAGTAATCAATATATCAACTGATTTATCCCAGCCATCTCTCACAATGTTTAGAATGTGCCGAGCTGGATAATGTGTTAGAAAAGGATGGTTGGGGCCAAATTTATTAAGGTGTTCAATAGTACCTATTGCATCGAGATAATCTGTAACAAGATGGTGTTCTGACTCAAAAATAGCGACAAATTTATAACCATCAGCAGCGTTTACCCACTGGCAAGTACAGTCATTAAGCTGAAATTGATTAGAACGTTTTTCCCCCTTGGGTTTAGGATTGACTCCAATACCAAAAGACAAATACAAACCTTTCCTTCCCCAGAAGGCCGGTCTCTTCAAGTCCTGACCATTGTTTCCTTCGACCTCTCCAAGAATGCCAAACAAAGTAGCTGATTCTTGGTTAGGATTCGTTCTCATACGGAAAAGAATGCATAGATCTGCAAACTTTAAGCTATTATAAACTGAATTATAAAAGACATTCTCATGGCCAAGTAGATAAGGATTATGCTCTACCGCAAAATTAGTGCCACTTCTAAAGTCACGGCAGCTAATGAATACACCAAACTGGCTCATATTAGCGAGGATATCGACATTGCGATAATCAGACAAATTAATAAGTATAGTATTTAAGACTTCTCTACCTTCATAACTCATCAGATAGTGGCAGAGCAAATTTTGTAGACCGAAGTTTCTGAACTGATCTTTAATTAAAGAAAAATATCCTTCACCAGCTAATGAAACTAGGTTTCTCATTGTTGGTGTATGTTTCCCCATGAGAGGGGAATTAAAACGTACCTTCATCCGGTTATTATCATAAAGGGTTTCAATAATTGAGCAAAAGTGCATCGCCCAATACGCGTTGTTATCACCAATTAAACCGGGTTTCACTACAGTAGTTTTAGAAAAATCCATTCTGTCTCCAAAGCAGTAATCAGTCACTCATAACACGATATTTGCAGTGAAAGTTATATCTGTAAGCAAATTTCGTCAGCTGTTAGCGTCGTATTAGGCTTAGTAAAAAGCCGGAGGTAGATATGCCTAAAGACGATGTTGCAACAATCATAATCCAGAATGGGTTGACGCATAAAGTAAATGTGATCTGCAAATTCAGCGCACAAATCGACAATCAAATGTTCTCATTCATCATCCATCGCACATTAAGCGTATGTCGATATGCGCTTGTCTGTAAGGTAACAGGCCAAAGAATTGCAGTTCTTGATACCAGTCGAGTAAAGGCACTTGGTATGGAAGCAGCAGGTAAACTAGCGCTATCAGATCTGGCCTCATCATTAGGCGAGACTAGACTTGCTGCGATTCTGACAAATTCACTTCAGAGCAGGAGCGCGGCAAGTGAGTGATTTAATCGACGATAACTTTATTATTCCTGCACTGAGTAGCATAGCAGGCATCACCACGCCACTATCAGGACAAACGTACAGGAACGCTCCAGATATCGACATATCTTGCTATGACGTGATAATCATTTGCCTTAGCGGCGGAAAAGACTCCATAGCCTGCCTTCTCCACTTAATTGACATCGGGGTCGATCTGTCCAGGGTGGAACTCTGGCATCACGATGTTGATGGCCGCGAGGGAAGTACTTTAATGGACTGGCCATTTATGGCCGACTACAACCGCAAAATAGCTTCAACATTTCAGATACCGTTGATGTTCTCCTGGCTTCAGGGAGGAATGGAAGGTGAGATGCTGAAAGAGAATGGCTACAGTCGCCCGCAATGTATCGAAACCCCAGATGGATTAATAATCGCGGAACGTGATATCCAGCGAAGCACTCCCGCCACGCGACTTCGGTTCCCTCAGCAATCACCAAGCCTTAAAACACGTTGGTGCTCATCAGCACTAAAAATTGATGTTGGTCGGCGAGCACTCACAAATCAGAGACGCTTTGACGGAAAAAAGGTGCTTTTTATTACGGGGGAAAGGAGAGCGGAAAGCTCTAATAGATTCAATTACTTACAACTGGAGCCACATACCAGCAGTTGCAAAAAAAGACAAGTTGATGCCTGGAGGCCAGTACTTGAATGGTCTGAAGAACAAGTCTGGGAGATTTTAGCAAAACATCGTGTTACAGCCCCAGTACCGTATCGTCTTGGATGGGGTCGCAGTTCATGCTTAACGTGTATATACAACAGTGCTCGCATATGGGCAACCATCAAACATTATTTCCCCGAGCGTATTCACGCAATGGCCAACTATGAAAACCGCTTTGGGGTCACTATCAGTCGTAAACGAATAAATGTTCTGGATCTAAGCCAGAATATTTCTCCTATTAATATCACGGATGAGGAAGCGCTGCTGCAAGCGGTAAATCCGGTCTATACATTGCCCGTCATTAACATGTCAAAAGAATGGGTGCTACCTGGTGGGGCGTACAACCGGGAGAAATGCGGGTCAGACTAATTAGCCATCAGCGATTTATAGCTGAGATTTCGTCACCTGAATATTACGTGGAAAATAGATATCAAATAGCAACATTGATACAGGCTTAACCGCCTCTGAAGGAAATATTATGACGATGGTAACGGCCAGAAATTGTACTGAAACACGGTTCAACCAGTTATGGGATGCTCTGCATGAAAAAAGCAGTGCGGAAAACGAATCCTTGTTTCAGCAAGAATTGCATCGCTGCCGCAGTAAACGTCAGCGAAGTAAACTGGCCGGGCGATTCGCCGGTGCCTGGCAAACCTTATTCGATGCCTTCTGTGAAGGTCGGGTCTTCTGCTCACTTCTGGACTCGGTTATCCACCAGGAGAGTATCAGCGAATGGCAGGTTGAAGAGTTAATCTCATTCACTTCTGCCCAGATGTCGACTCTATACAAAGGGTAGAGGTAGATATGGGACAAAGAAAATGTGCAGCAGCGTTCCTGCTCGCTGAAGAAATGTACCAGATACCAGCGACCAAATCGGTGATACTTGCCCGGGACCTGGAAGAAAGAGGGTTGTATCTCCGCGCTGCCAGGCAATGGGGAGAGGTCATGTTTGAACATACCCAGTGTACTGAGTACATTGTTGAACAACGGGAACGTTGCATTCGGTTATCCAATTCTCGCCATGAAGACCGTATCAGACAGCATGAGCAGGCAAGTGATCTTCAATATATTCACAAGCATATTAATGATGTATACACACGGATGGGACTAAAAGACGATGGTGTCTTTAATACCGCCTGATTTGTCGACCTTTTCCGTTCATTAAAAAATGAAACTGAGGAGAATGAGCGCACTCTTGACTGATTTTGACGGAGGATTACGTAAGTGGTTAAACAAAGTTTATTTGACCTTATAGGAGCTACCACGGGCCCAGAGCGAGATCTGTTGATCGTAAGCCTTCAGTCTCTACATCGTGAACGAGTAAGCTCATACAATGCATTGTGTACAGCCTGCTCAATCTCTGGAGATAAAGTCCCGCCAATGTCTTTATTCGGCATAGACGAGGTTACTGATGCACTACGCCGGTTAGGTGCATTACCGATCAGATAGTTCTTCAAGTAGTCAGGGTGAACAGGTTTGAATTGATACAAACGGCCTATGCTGAAGAGGAACAGAGATAACTGATGAAAACAAACGAAAACCTGCTGAACAGCATTGGAAAAAGTATTCGAATGTGGCGAGATAACTGCTTCCCTCCATTTCAGCGAGCGTATGGAACATGGTTATTGGTTCTGGTTTCGGTTAATGCCGGGATATGGTTTTACATAACCTCTGACTGGTCTGTACAGTTCGTCGGCAATATAGCAGGGCTCTTGGTTTTCCCAATGCTGGGTCGAAAGGTTTTTACAAAACGCGCCAGATCTTGGCAAGAAGAACTGGATATTAAGCTGGCAAAATACAAACCGCATAACATAGCTGCATGGAGGGAGTTGCAGGCTTATGCCTTGGAATCCAATACGCTATCTTCACAAATTGTTGAACGGTGGTATTTCAAAGAGCGGGAATTTATCAAGACGGCCCAAAAAGGGAAGCCGGGTAGTTCTGAACTCAAATTTCTCAAGAATAATACTGGATCAAAGCCTTAAGGAATCTGAGAGCCGGTGCGTAATGCAGAACCCACAGCCGAAGGGTTTTGGGAGTTAAACTGATACAGCTTTTACCGTGAGGTGGGATTTATGTCGAATGTCTTGCAGAAAGAAAACATCATCATGTCTCTGCCTCATCGTGACTGGAGTTGTGAAGTCATCGAGTGCCGATTAAAAGTGTGCCCCGTACCTGACGAACTCGACAGGGGGAATAACATCTTTTTCATCGTGGAAGACCTTTACCAGCTACGCGAGAACAGTGAATCACTTAACGTGCTTGGACAAATTCTGGCGAAACGTTTCCCACACATACCACCAAAAAGAATGCACCTTGTGCTGCACCGACGTGATGTGCAGAAAGCTCATGGAGTAGCCATCCACCTCTACCGCTTCATGCGTAGCGAGAAAGAAAATAACCGTAGTATTTTCATTGGTCGTAACCCTACTGAAGTTTCCCAGAAGACGGCATACGCCTCGATGTGCATTTTCTGACCACCAGCTGTTGAATCGTCACAATAGCCGACATAGTCGGCTATTTTTTTACGCTAAGAAAAACCATTTATGCCCACAAATTGCGGTTGAAAAAGCTATTTATTTTTGGGTGCAAAACGTCCTCATTCTCACTGTAACAATAAATTTCAACATGTGATTATAGTGAGAGTCGAAGCTGAAACATGAATGGTGGCTACATATGCATGATCTCCAGAATTCGTTAACTAGCAAAAATACCAACATTATCCGTGCTGAATTTGAAAATATGCTTTCTGCGCGTGGAACATCTATCGTGCGTTTTGATACCAACGCAGGGGCGAACAGCGGCGAGTATATAGGAAAAGGAATTCAACGTGAGTGGGTTGGGTATTTGCTAAACCATACGAGTTCTGGCCATACGGTCAAGGCATTTGAACCGGTGTATTCTATTCCTTTAAAAATCAGGCCAGACCTTCAATCCAGAAATATTGCAGACCACCAGACTAAAGTAAAAAAGTTATTTGAAAGTTATGATGAAGCGTATCTTACAGCCGCTATAGACTCAGAAGAGTATTGCAAGCCATTCTGGGTTTATCAGAATGCAGATGACGGTCATTACTCGATCAGTACTCGCGGTTTCAAAAATGCAAATGCACCTGCAAGCATTCCGAGCGATAATCGCATTGATATCGCTCAGATGAAAATGGGATATCCCATGCTCGATTATTGCCATAACATTATACCGTCCTCAGTCGTGCGATTAGGATTTAATGGGCGAGTGTTTACGCAAGGTAAGTATTATTACACCAATGAAGAGGTTTTCAGTTGGTTGTCCCGGAACCCGGATAGCGCAGTTTTCATTACGTTCCCAAAAGTTAACCAGACTGATAGATCTGAATTGATGTCAATTATGAAACGAGAATTCCTGAATTCGTGGGGTTTATTCTCATATTATCGCTGGCTGGGACGCAGCACCGCATTACTGGCATTGAGCCCGGTCAGTTCTAATGCTTCTGTTAAGTTAAGAAGTAGCAATGCACACTTCTTCAAAAATGCAATGCTGGCTGTTAACACGATCATTCCTAAAGGTAACGGAATTTCGTAATCGGAATAGTTACCGTTAGAGTGATTTAAAGATCGATTCATTCTGGAAATTGAACGAAGAAAATTTAATGGGAGTAACTATGACTGCACTACGCCGTATCTCAACAGAACCAAGCTGGACTCCAGTTGGCATCCGGGGCGAAGGGTTACCGACTAAAGCAGGTGTATACCGTTTTATTGTTCCCCGGGAAGCCGATAGCTCAGAACATATTGAGTTTCTGGCGTTAGTGCGCTGGCGTAAACACGGTGTTCATCAACTGTTATTTCCCACCTTTGAATACATCGTATGCGACGAGAATATCGTGCTCCCAGAAGGCACATGCTGGCGTGAACGCGAACCGTGGGATCCAGATACGCTGGGGGAAACCGAGTTCATCATCGTTCCTGAAATGAGCGCGGGTGCTCAACGCTGTCCGTTCTGCAAAGAAGTTCCGCGCATCGTTGGTGATAAATACAACTTTGAGTATAAGGAAAACTACATCACGAAAATGCCTCACCGGTTTAACCGCCTGTGGTTCAGCTGCTGTAAATGGGTTGCTCCTGTGCCCACTTCTGGGATTCAGTCACTGATTACGGCCTGGAACAAAATGCTCGGGTCATCCCGGTAGGAGTAATGATGAAATGTGCGTACCTACGAAAGTTTCTGATCATTGCTTTCATAACCGGCATTAGCGGATGCCAGAGTCTCGGAATAGGGTTAAGCCTGGATGAGCGCTACCAGAAGGCTTATCAGAAAGTACTGGCTGACCCTAATGACGATAACATTAAGACTTTCATGAAACTCAGCCAGGAAAAAGGCGAAAGAGACATGCAAGAGGCAAATTCAAAAGCCGCAGCCGACACTCGTGAAAGCGATAAGGGGTTTACTGAGTATTTTAAATCATATGGCAACGATGGATTTAAGCGGGCCAGACAATAAGAAAGAGGTCATATGTCATTACAGCAATCGCATGAAAATCTGGAGTTCCTGAAGGGGGCGGTCTGGTGCGCCGCAAAACTCGTTCAGGAAATTGGCGATTCAAAAGGTGCAGCTATTCTTATCACAAACTTGCCGGTTGGAATTTTCCCTCAATGTAGCGAAAGGGATTTATTTGTTCTGAGGCAATATGTCAGGAAAGATCTGCCACTTGGTATTGATGCCGAATATAGCGATATCAGGCCGGTCTTAATTGATTATCTGGGAGAGCCAGTAGACCTTCCTGAGTGTGAACTGGATAATTATGAACCGGCTCCTGGTGAAATGCTCCGCTGGGGAGTAACTGGAGATCTCAGTTCCGGGACACGATGTGTGCTGGTGGATAATCTTGCTTATCTCGCTGAAGCAATTGGTATCAGCAACGCACTAAGGCAACAGGCCGCAGAGTCAATCCAGCGCACCCTGTGATTAGTGAGTCGCCCCGAATTTCGTAAGCAGCATAAATGCCCTTAATCTTTATCCTACATATTTCAGGTTGTTGGGGTTTACCATGTACAAAGACCATTTTCCACAAGCGTGTCCTTCATCGATAAAAGAGGGCCAGTCATGCTGGCGGGTATTTATTGATATGGACGTAGACAACCCGTCGAAAATAAAAACCAGCGTCGAATTAATAGAAGTTGGCGTAAAAACAATTCGAATGAAAAAGAATGCGGCAGAAGGCAGTGAAAAAACTGTTTTTCTTGTGGATAAAATCCCTGGAATCACATTTATCAAAATTCGGCCTAGCGACAAAAAGCCAAGCGTCTGGAATACAAGCATCAGCAGTTTCTATAAACATGACGTGGAAATCGGGAAAACATTCCCCGTTGGTATCAGAACGACTAAAAGCGCTGCGTTTCGTACAGCAACAAAAAAAGTTGAACAGAGTATGCAAGAATACACTGATACTATAGCTAAGCTTGAAAACGACTATGTTAAGAATGAGACGGAGATTGCTGAGTACAAAAATGAACTCGCTGCTTACCAAACAATACTCCAAACCCTAAAACGTATGGCAAAAAGGCATCTCAAGCAATAATACATTTCGTCTCTTTTCAGGTAAACAAAATGGAAACACAATGTATTTTCATTGCAGGTTTCAAAAATTGTTTCACTCTGGGCCATACATGTTTAGTATGGGGACATAACAAAGAGAACGCTGGCGAGTACGCTGGCATAAAGATCACCTTTCCCGGCCTGGCCGGGATTTTTTTTGTCTGATGTGCCGTCCTTCTCACCACAAACTTAATATCCTGACTATTTTTATGGATGTGCAGTGCAATTATTTAACGAATTACCATTCGTCACCAGACCGGACAGGCTGATAATAATGTCATCCGATACAGAGCTGGGGAGGGTGTATGACTAATCGTGGCTATAGCAAAGTAATTATCGAAGGTACTGTAGGCCGTGAGCCTGAAATCCGACAACACCCTACCCACGGCATCTACGCAAAGATTTATGTAACAACATCTGAGTCCTCAATGGAGGATAAATCTGGTCTGGAGAAAATTACGGAAGAACACTATCAGATCATTTTGCTTGGTCAATTTGCTGATGTGGCCCGCAATCATCTTCATGTCGGGACAGGAGTGTACCTGGAGGCCCAATTGCGTACCCGCCTAATCAAGGAGGATGGTAAAGAACGCTTCTTTATGGACGTACTTGTCAACCCCGTGAAGGGGCATGTTCTTCGCAAAGTCAATGTAGGCGGTAATAAACTGGTGAGTCGTCACCTCCAGCAGAACCGTGGGCAGGATCACCGGCAGAATACCAGTTATAGCCGCAGGCCACAAAACACGAACGCGAGGCCAGCAACACCACGCAACTCGCCCCCAACAATGGAAAATTATTATTTGGGAAATCAGGATGAAGTTCCAGGAAGCACTGGTGCTTATGGAACTGAGATAGCCTTTTAATGATTAGCAGCATATCTGTTTTAATTTGTATCATAACTAATGGGGAATTATTGCCGTGAATGAATTCAATAACGCACTCCAGACGATACTGGAAAATGGGTCTATGTCATATGGCCAGGCTGCTATTTATGCCGGTGGTGCAATTTGCGTTGCGGCCCTTTTTTCGGCGATACTCAGAAGTGGACTACTGGTAATTTTGGGAATTGTCTCAGGCTTTTATCTGTTCAGTCTCAACACTCCAGACAGTACACTGGCGTATACTGCTGCTGCCTCAGACCGTCTCATCGAGCAGGTTAAAGCTGTCGGTGGATGCGCCACTAGACACATTGAGGATGCGCAAACTCTGGGTATCATCATAAAAAATGGCGATGTTATCGAGATAGCAAAGCAGTGCGGTATTATAAAATAATAACCGTAGCATATTATGATTGATGAATGCCTGAATGGTAATCTGCTCGCGGATTACCATTATTTTTTGAGATGTCTTATAGAACTTATCTAAAATTACATACGACTGTCATGACAGTATAAGGTCTTTATGAAAAACGTCGTCAAAACTTTACTACCCTCAGTGAACACTGGTGATCAAGACGAAAGCGTAAAATCGGATACGCTGACTGGCACTACTAAACCCTGCGACCACGGACTGGTTCATAATCATCTTTTAGGGCAGGAGGCCTGTTACTATGCCAAACACTAACGACTCGCTGACAGGACTCAACGTCGAGCTCGTTGGTGCATCGAAACAAGAGTTTACTCTCCTCACTGAAAACCATCTGATGCGCCGCATCATAGTGGCTTTATCTGAGTTAATGCGTAACGCGGAAGGCGTGATGATTGATTCTCATGTTTACCCGTGGGATCAAGTTCTCCCTGCTGCGATGGACATTCCATCATCCAACGCTTCTGATGAAGAGATACAGAACTGGATGATCAGTGCCTGTAAGGAGTGGCAGTGCGAATACAATCGCCGGGTTCAGTCGTTTACCGCATCAGAAGTAAAAAGCAAAAGCGACACCGAGAACGATAACCTATTCCTGCTGAATATCACCAACCTAGCCCATATGCTGATTGACCGGTTACTGCCGTTTGTCAGTATCGAGGAGATTAATCATGAGGATCCAGATTTACTCCCCCAAGTTATTGATATCGTGAATTATATGGTTGGTGTTATAAATGGTACAACCAGCACACAACAAGTCAGACAAGAATTGTTTACTGCCGGTGCTGATGACGCAGTATTTGCACTCAAACTAAAGCACAAAGAGCTAACCAGCCGGGGTGAAGATGCTGGATGGCTTGAAGAGGCAATGAAGATAATCGAAGAAAACAAACGCCAATCCATCGACTTTATGCAGCGCAGCTAATCGTTCCCATAATAAAAGGGTAATGCTATGAGTAAACATCTGTACTGTATTAAGGGTGTTTTAAAACCCAGGAAATTTTCTGTAAGTCTGATAAGAAATAAACTTAGCTCATTTGGTTTAAGGGGAAGTACTCTTCGTAGCGAAACCGCTCGCATTCTTGCCGGGCCAATAGATGGTATTAAGGGTACGTATCCCTTCGGCTGGTCAGAAGAACATTTTGACCGCAGGATGAAACGCATATTCATTCGCGCCGGTAATGCTTCCAGACTTTCTGATAATCGTCCATTTGCATTAAAACGACGCAGCGCTTTAACTATCAGTAAAAAGTATCTTTCTGTGTAACCACCAGCAGACGAGTTTTACTCGTCTGCCTGGCCCCATGCCTCTAATCTTCGCACCCGAAATGAAGTTGCCTGGAGTTCTCCTGATGAAGTTAACTCAAATGAAACTGTAAGATCGTTTTTGTTCCGGTACTTCCATACATAGCCATTTTGCTGCAATGTTTTGAGTGACTTACGTAGGTTGGGCTCAGCTACATCCTGGCTGTCTGGAACAGAGTTAATAAACCCCAGCAACCTGGTGAATGGCACTATCGCAGTGCCTTTTTCTTTGCACAAAAGAAGAAGTACCAACGCATCCTTCTGAATACGGGAAAAGCGCTCCAGGCGATGTTCAGTACCATCTCCCTGCATATTGGCATTGTTCATAATCAACCTAATCATATGGGATATGATTAAGGTTAAAAAACACCCCCCGTTTTGTCACCCTTTTTTTTTCTTACTCACCACTTAAAGCAGTAAGCTCAGTTCGATAAATCTGAATTAAATAAGGCGAGGTTATATGAAAACGAAATTATTGCTGGCGCTAATTGCGGGATCGACTTTCTGCATCAATATTGCTGAAGCCAATATTCCTCTTAGAGCAGATGGAAGTCCGGCAGCGGGGCAGACACCAACTCAGTTCATTCAGCTTAAAAATGAATGTCCTGAATGCGTCATGGTCGCAACTGATGTAGTAAAGATGCGTAGCGATAGCTGTAAACAGCAGGCATCCATCGATTCTACAATCCTACAGGATCCTGTTTACGCATATCTCAACAGTATCCGTCTGGTAGTTGCCGGGAATGGTGGTTATGCAAGTCCAATCTATACATCCGCCCGTCAGGTCGTAGCGTCAAACATCAATTGCAGTGATGCAAACGACTGGGTAGCGAGAAGTAAAACGGTAATGGATAACACCTTCAAAACGCCGTAAACAATCCCTGAATATTTCGTTGCAGTAATGCTATCCCGTAGTATGACGTTAAAGGCGGAGCTTTGAATCGGGAAAAAATAACTACTGCACTTAGAGGTATTTATATGGGTCGTCACTTTACTGGTCTGATTGATAGTTCGCAGCAAAATTTTACAATGCCAATCCGTCCGTATGGACGGAGCCGCATGGCTGCAAAATTAAAAGGAATCTCCCGATTGAAAAAATCTGAAAAGCATGACGATGAATATCCTGATGAACTCTGGAAATTTATGAGTCCTTCAGAGAAAGCTAAATTTCTGGTCGCGGATGTATTTTCACGCAGTAGTAAAGACTCTTCCGCCATTCAACCGGGAGAACATAAGCAAAAGGAGCATGATAATGAGCACTGATAATTTACTAGCAGAACTCACTTCAAAAACAGGCCTGACAGAAACGGAACTTAATCGGCAGGCATTGATTATCGGTTTGATGGCATTGTGCCACCCGGATGCTATTGCCGGTGATTTGGTGAGCGCGGCACTTACGGGGTCATACTCAGATAGTACTGATAAACTACTTACCCGTGGTGATAACGCATCAGACAGTGTGTTGATGTCCATGCGTATCTTACTTCACCGGTTGAGTAAGTATGAAGGGTCTGATGGCAAAGTAGGTCAGATCAATAAAATGATGCACCGACTCGGCTACTTTAAGGCATCCGATGTGTTACGCGAGGCTCAATAAAGAGGCTCAATTTATGTTCACCATGACGAATTTCGCGTCCAATATTCTTGACATGGTTTTTCTATCAGAAATGGAAGGGGAACTCATTTATATAAAAGCGCTTAGCGGCGTTACTGGTTACGTTCCTCAGATCCATCTTTTCCGCCTCCAGCTTATCGCATTTGATATAGGTTGGTACTACGAGTACAGATTGAATTCAGGCAACCTCATTATAAAGGAAATTGTTGAGGCCATCACATCTCTTGGATGTGCTTTAAATGAATACCAATGGCAGTTCGCGTTTGAATTAGGTTATCGCCGTCACCACAAATAAACTTCATTTTTTCATAATTTGCTATTCGTCACTTGATTGACCGGGGGTACGATTAATTTAACACGGATAATTATGGGAGACAGTAAAATGACAGACGCATCTACAATAGACGCAGTTCAACCAAAGGCAAGACGCTTATCATTTAAAGAGCTTCCAGGGTTTGATATTTCTGCTGAAGCACTTCTCAAAATTATCGAAATGCCGTGTATGGTTATTCGCCGGTCTCCTGCAATGAAAGTACTGGAGATGATCACGCTGCGGTTACGTGGGGATTGTCTTTCTGCCCTTGGCATTGACTTAAACTCTGCCCAAATTACCAGTAAAGGGACGGTATCGGGGGGCAATGGTGATATGGACGTATCAGTACCTGCAACACAACTCTTTTCTTTAATCCGCAACATGCGCGGCGAAGATGAAATTAACGTCCGCTTCCATGCGGCAAAAAACCATCTTGTCATTCGCACCGACAAAAACTCCTATAACATCCCGGTTTGCTTAGACCATATACCCGAAATTCAGGCTGAGACGCTGGAACATAATTACAGCGTTTACTTTCCAACGCAGATGCTGAGTCAGATTATCAAGCGTGTCAGCCACGCTGCGGCTCAGAACGATGTCCGCTTTTATATGAATGGGGTCTACCTCGGTATCGATAATGGCCAATTTATTGCTGTAGCCACTGATGGACATCGTATGGCCGTCAGTTCTCATGATATCGACTTCAGCGATGACGTGGGCGATGAGATTCAATCTCCGACAGCTCCTACCTCTATCAGTAACACGAATGCAGGTGTGATTTTACCCAACGGGGTTTTCCCCGTGCTCCATAAAATCCTGAGCGGTAGCCAGGGTCAATTCAAAATTGACTACAGCAACCGTAACCTGACATTTACGCTCGGAAGCCATACAGTCATTTCAAATCTTGTCGATGGCCGTTACCCGGACTGGAAGCGCGTGGCCAGCACGGTAGCCAAAAATACTGAACTGTTTAAGGTTGATCCTTCTGAACTCACCACCGCACTAAAACGCGCAACCCCATTGCTTAAAGAGGGCTCGCCAAACAACACCAGTGTTTGTGTGATGTCATTCAAAGACAACGCCCTACAGCTTAAGTCGCCCGGCTCAAATGCAATCAGTTGCAAAGAGGTGATGGACATTGCGAAAGAGGCAGGCGAGCCCGAAACAATTGTTGATATCGGTATGAATGCCGATTACCTCCTGGAATCACTGGCAAGCCTGGGGGCGTGTTCGGAAGAAGGAGAAGCCGCACAGATTGCTTTGCGTGATACAACGACCGGCATATTGATTTCAGTAAACAAAAACAATTACGACATCATCATGCCTGTCCGTGTCTGACAAAACGCTCTCGTTTTGTCGGCCTTTTCGAAATAGCCAATTTCATGGGCGTGATAACGTTAAAACAAGCTTCCTGACGGGATGGCTATATGCCATCTCGCTCCCATTGGTCGCGATCACTGCGTCCTAATATTCTGGAGCCAGAATGAAATGAAAAGCGTTCTGAAGTGGGTAGGAGCCAAACACAACATTATGGCAAGTCTTAAGCATGTACTACCGAAAGGTGGTCGGCTTATTGAGCCCTTTGGCGGTTCAGGCGCTGTAATGATGAATACGAATTACCCAGAATACATTTTGGCCGATATTAATAGCGACCTGATCGATACATACCAGAGTATTTTTAAGTCGCCTGAAAAGGTACTTTCTGAGCTTAAACGCCTTTACTGTCTCGGGCGTTCTGAGGACGCCTATTATGAGCTGCGAAGCCAGTTCAATAATCATGATAGTGCAAGTGACACTCAAGCTGCTCTGTTTATCTATCTGAATAGGTTTGGCCATCGCGGACTATGCCGATACAACCGGAAAGGCATCTTTAACGTCCCCTGGGGTTATTACGCCAACCCCTATCTCCCAGAGACAGAGTTATACGCAATGGCTGAGAAAATGTCCTCAGCAACTTTACTTTGCGCCAGCTTCCAGACCACGCTATCAATGGCCCGCCCGGGTGATGTGGTGTATTGCGACCCACCATATGTTAATCCCGGCAGATTCACGGCTTACCATGCCAGCGGTTTTACACCCGCTATGCAGATTGAGCTTACCAAACTGCTCCAGTTGCTGCCTGAACGCGGGGTTCATGTCATCGCATCATGCCACGATGCGCCTGATATTCGTGAGCTTTATCAAGCCTTCGCTATTCATGGTGTGACTGCCCGGAGAAGCATATTTAAAGGCAGCGGGGATGGGAAAAAAGCTTCAGAAATCTTCGCGGTCAAATTAGCGGATAACTCGAAAAAGGGAGCTGCGGCATGAAACGCTTCCATTGTTCTGAAAAGCTGCATAACCCAGAGACTGAGAAATTTTGTCAGGATATCGCCGAACAATATCGGACAGCACCTGATATTGCCGTGGCGCAGTTTAAACAAGTGCTGAGCTCTAAGCCTCTAACTTACTGGGAGTGTGTCGTGATCCGCGAGCGTGTCTCTGACCTTATTAAAATTAATCAAGCAACAGCTGAGGGCCACGATGAGCCAATTTAAACCCAAAAGCCTTGTAGTCTACCGCATCCAAAAAGCTCTGGAATTAGACAAGCTGGATGAACAGTTAAGTGAGTTGAAATACACTCCCTGCGGGCCTAATGATATGGCACGGTCAGGATGGATCCCGCCATTGGGTGAAGATGTCGAGCTGTTAAAGCATGAGTCGAATAATCTCATTCTTCTGACTGTTAAGCACGAATCGAAAATACTTCCTCCCGCGACCATCAAAGAAATTGTGCGAACCCGGGTTCAGAAACTGGAGAAAGAGCAAAACCGCAGGCTAAAGAAAATGGAGATCCAGGCCGTCAACGATGCCGTGCTCGCTGAGCTCATACCAAAGGCTTTCAGCAAATACAGCACTACAAACATTTGGGTGGATACTAAATCACGTCTACTGCTTGTTGAGACCACCAGCCATAAAAAAGCAGATGATGTAACAGCTTTGCTACGTAAAACTATTGGCTCACTTCCAATTATCCCATTCACGCTGGAAACGCCGGTAGAACTGACGTTAACAGAGTGGGTCAAAACAGGAAGTCTGCCGCCTGGCCTAGCTTTATGCGACGAAGCCACGCTCAAAGATGTGCTCGAAAACGGGGGGGTCGTTACAACAAAACGCCAGGATTTGATATGTGATGAGATCGCTCATCACATCGAGGCCGGAAAGCTTGTGACAAAGGTTGCACTGGGCTGGATGAACCAGATGTTTTTCATCCTGAATGACAATTTCATCTTTTCACGACTGACCTTTACGGAAGAACTTATTGAACAGAACGATGACATTTCGCCAGAAGATCACGCCCAAAGATTTGATGCCGATTTCGTTTTGTTTACCTCTGTTGTTATGGAGGTTCTGGACACAATGATAAAAGCCCTCGGGGGTGAAAGCCCAGGACTCATCACAACGCCGTCAGACGAACAACAAGGTGTCGCGGCAGAAGCCAAACAACCAGAAAAAACCTTCCATTAAAGGGCTGAGAGATGATTACAGCTACAGAACTCCAAGAGTTATCACGCCAGGTTGAAAATGCTAACATTGCCCGAGCCCTGGCAGTTAAAGAGTTGGTTAAAGAGACAAGAGATCGTCAGTTTTCATTGTGGGCGCTATTTATTGGTCTCTTCAGAGAGACACCGGCGCGAAAAAAGCTGAACGAATGTGAATTGCATCTTAACCTGCTGCTGCCAAAATGCAGGAGCATCTTTCTTCAATACGTAGTTATGTCCTCGTTGGAAGAAATTTCGAAATCACCAGATTGTGAGATTTATCAGCATCTAGTCAACTGCTGGAAAGAAGCTCAGATAAAATATAACGAGTCAGGCAGACGACTCAAACTTGCAGAAAATGCCCGTGAACTATTAAAAACAGCAAAGGATGAATGTAATAGTGCTTCCACAACTGAATTTCTGGATATGGTTACTACCAGTAAAGCAATATCCATACTTTCAGCAATAGACACATCCTCTGCGAGTAGTTCGTTAAAGAGAGCTATGGGTGCGCTTAAGCGATTAGCAGATGAAATGCCTGCCCGGCAATCACCTATTGATTCAAATTTACCAGATGACACGCTTGATCTGTTTGTCGATCTGACTATAAATCCTGTTATCGATATTCTCTCCTGGTTAAATATTGAAAAGCTGGATAATGCCGAAGTGCAGTGCAGCAAAGCCTTAAAGAAACTTCAGACGTTATTAGGACAACTGGGTGCTGAGCATGATTTGAGAACTAAGGATTATCAATCTCAATTAGATACGCTTAAGAGAATTGAACAACCATACATCAAAAAGGTGATGCGGCATATACCCGAAAATATGAAGTTCAAGGAGCCTGAGTATCTCCAGACTATAGGAATGAACCCATGACTCTAAAATATATAATCGCTCTCGCAATATTTCTGACATTTGTGTGCTTTGCAGCTTTCATACTTATCTACGCGAGTCGAACAAAACGAGAACAACAACAAACTCAGCAACCTTTGGACGAGCATGATCAGCAGGCAGATATTAATGCCGATGCCGACGAGAACGCCGCACTTGATGGGTTGAGCGAGTACTTCATCAAAAAAAATTCGATATTGCCAAAAGTCCTGATGGATCTTTATGTGCGCTTGAGTGCGGTGTTCAATGGTCAGTACATTATCGCACCCCAGGTGCTTGCCCGGGACTTAGTAGAGCTGGAGCTCGAAGATGAACCGGTTGCCCCGGTTGACGTACTTCAGGCGCAACAGTACGCAGATGAATTCGTGTTCGATTTTGTTCTCTCCGATGCGCATACCGGGGAACTAGTGCTAGCAATGATCAATGAAGATGCTATCAGCGCTCAGCCTGAAGGAGAGTTCATTATTGCCCTTTTTAAAAGAACTCACATTCCTGTCTTTCGCTATGAAACGTTGTCAGGCTTGGACGATAACGCCCTGGCAGTCAACATCGCTGAATCAATAGACGATGGCCGATTCTCTTAGTTCCACAAGGAATTTATTATGTCTCTGTCAAAAAAACAAAGAATAGTACTGAGGGCTAAATTTGGTGGTCGATGTGCATATTGTGGCGAGGTACTGAAAGAAAAAGGTTGGCACGCTGATCACGTAGAACCTGTGCTAAGGAAATCCGTACAGGATATGCAAGCTGCGGCCAGAGGGAAATTTAAGCTTAAGGCTACCGGTGAAGTGTTTAATGAAAGTGCCAACTGCTTAGAAAATCTTTTCCCAGCCTGTGCGCCCTGCAATCTGCTCAAAACAACATATTCACTGGAAATGTTCCGCAAACAAATAAGTTTACAGGTTGAAAGGGCACGGAAGAGTAGTATGAATTTCAGAACGGCAGAAAGATTCGGCCAGATAAGCATTGTAGAGAAACCCATTGTTTTCTGGTTTGAACAGTATTCAGAGAAAAATGGTGCTATCAAATAAACGACTAATTTAACATTATCATGGCGCGTATCGCGCACTGCTTCGTCAAATATTCAGCCGTGATAATATTGTTTAGTAGGCCCATTACGGAGCGTATATGACTAATCATACAAACTGGACTGGAGACCTGACCGAAGGCGCAACTATATTTGTAGCCACACCAGATGGCCAGCTCAGCAAATGTAGAGTCGAGTCCGTTCGAGACCGACATTTCTCGGTCGAGGGTATTGAACGTGAATTCGATAAGTTGAATGCCTGCTCAGTTGATGGGTTACTACACTCTTACCCCGACGATTTCGAGTCGAGGGAGTTATTTGGTCTGTGCCAGCAAAAAAACAGGCTCAAGTCTCTGCAAATTGATTCATTATCGTTACAGCAAGTCCAGTACATGCTGGCTGGCCTGGAACTTGCCAGGAAGAGATATGGATACCAGTACCGAGGCAGCAAAGCCGTAGATACCAATCAGAAGGGTAGACTGGCCATGAGCATTGATGATTCGCTTCACCCAATTCAGATCGCTTATATACTGGCAGGTTTAAAATTATCTCTCCTTCAAACAGAGGTGAACCATGACTGCTAACCAACGTAAACGTCCTTCGCGTAACAATCGAGCTGTCCAGTTAACGTCCGAGCAGCTGGTAGAAGCGAAGACGCTTGACCTGAAAGCCCACCATTCGTTTAAAAACCTTATGGGTCTTGCTGCAATCAGTGTCGTGGTGTTTGTCTGTCTTGGCTCCTTGATCCATAAACAACGCTCAGTAATGAACGAATGGGACCTGGGTGAAGTGATCAGAGGCGTTGATTTGAAAGCCGGAACCCTCGCAAAAAACAACTTTTTCATCACCAACAAAGGGCAGTTTGAAGCAAGTGGCGTTACAGTGTCACTTACGGGTACAAAACTGAAATTACAGCAGCATCAGGACGGAAAATATTACGTTTGTAATTCTGCAACAGGTGATTGTGTTCTGGTATCCGATGTACAAGCTGAAAAAATTCGTGACCAGCTGTAGCGAGGGGAAAATATCGGTTACTGTCACCGGTAACCGAAGGAACCTTCGTATATGTCACGACAAGAAGCCGCAACGCAGTTATTTATGTCTGCACCACCAGCAAGTATTGATGTCGTTATTGAGCAGCTGGAAAGGGACGCTCAAGCAGCCGGTATCGATATCCATACAATCTCTGTAATGGCCAGCCTGTTACGTGATCGAATAGAAGCATACAGTGACGTGCTTAAAATCGAGCCTGAGCGGGTGATACACGCACTTGAGGTACTGCGAGGTACGGAAGTGCCGTGGGCTTTTTACACTCCGTCCAGGCTACCTGAGCTTGAAGATGTTCATTGCTGGGAAACTCCTCACGATTTTGACCAAGACCTAGGTGAACACCAGCTGCGGCGCTATATTTGCCCTAAATGCGAGCATGAATCAACCGACCCAATGCGCTGCACGGCTGGCCATGCTCCTGGAGTTAACCAGTATCCTGAAAGCTGTGATGCCACTATCTGGAATTCGCCCGATTCTTGGGATAGTATTAACCCTATAATAAAATTAATTATCAAATCTACGTTCCTGGCTGACCTGACTGTTCATACAATCTTCTATCCAAAAGGGTTGAAGCTTCCTGAAATTCAGGACGTTGAGTAGTCTGCTTCGGGCTCTGTGATCTGATAGTTATATATACCTCATTTAAGACCCCTTACTGGGGTCTCTTTTTTTGGACTTCCGCCGTGCTATGTACTTCACGGTATCCCCAAATATCCCGGCTTATGTAGTTCGTCGATTTGCTTCGTCACCTGCCATACCTGTCTCATAATTTCTCTATTTGGAGAAATCTGATGAACCTACCGACAGCTGTATTAGCGAATAACGATGAAAATGAATCAGACGTCCTCAGCCTTTATGCTAATCCCGTAGACAGTCAAAGTGGCCTCATTGAACATGACGGCTTTCAAAAACTAAATGCCATGCGCGATCTGCTGGTGGAATACAACACAACACTGAAGCACATGCAGGCCATGTATGATGCAGTGATGCGGAACCGGCATGATGAAGCATGGCGCATGTTCTGTGATTCTTGTGACAATTCCATCAAATATACGCTGGCTGTAGAAAATTTGTTCTGTATAGAACGGGCCCGCTGTGCTCTCGATGAAAAGTACTGGCAAAAGCTGCTCGATCTGACCGGCGTAAAACCATTTATGCCCACCGAAAGATACGATGACTGGAACGAAGGATTAAGGGCATGGCGAAAATCATCAGAATCAAATTTTGAGAAGCTTAAGCCTGTACCCTTCAACGAAGAAAGTATCTTTTCTACCGCATTCGCATTGAATGAAGAGAAAAAAGACTACTTCGCCCAGATGGTTCATGGTGTGTTTGAAAAGCTCTCCGCTCTGCATAAGACTAACCGTGCCCAGGGCTTCAGCAACAAACTCATCATAGCCAGCTGCTTACCAAGTAGAGATAACCGCAGATCCTATGACTATCTCAACTATTTTAATGACCTTCGTAAGGTTATTGGACTGATGTATGGACGAAGCGGTGCTGAGGATGTGAATTCGGCTGCGGTCAAAGAGTACATGATGAGTAACCCTGGCGAATGGGTAAGTATTGATAACGATAGTCTTAAAGTGAAGGGGTTTATTAACGGCAATGTGCATATCCTGATTGAGGAGGAAACTTGTGACAATCTCAATCTGGTACTATCCCATTTAATGCCAGGCTGCATTCCTCTCGATCGCCGATACACCACCGGCCATAACTCCGCAAGAACTGTAAAAACCAATGAATATCGGTCGCAGTTGATATCATTCTCTGCTGTTAACTCCTTAATATCATATGCCACTGACCATTTGAACGCGGGCAAACACCTGTCACCGGGGCCGCACACTTTTATCCTGCGGGACAACCAGTCTGTTAGTGAGAAAAAAGAACTGGTGAACATATGGGAGTCATTGGGTGCTGTCAGAAGATATAGAGAAGTATATGACTTTGACTTTAGCCCCGTTGAAGCATTCAAACTTCTGGCATTACATGGTTCTATACCTGACCGCTATACGCACCAGTTCTATGCAACGGTCGGAGAACTCCAGAAACGAGCAATTGATGAATGTATGGTGGCTTCAGGTATGCGTTTGCTGGAACCGAATATCGGTCTTGGTGCGCTACTGAAAGGGTTACCAGAGGGGGTGGATGTTACTGGTTTTGATATACACCCCGCAGCTGTTGCAATTACTGGCCTGCGCTGGAACGTCACCCTTAATGATTTTCTATTGGTCAAGCCTGAAAATACCGGCTTGTTTGAAAGAATTCTGATGAATCCTCCATTTAGTGACTCACGCTGGATTGCACATTTTCAACATGCGATGAGATTCCTGAAACCGGGAGGACGCTTGATAGCAATACTGCCAGGGAGCGCAAAGGAGCATCTTTTAACCCGAGAAGCTGGGCCCGGTTACGACATCAATATTCTGGGTTGCTATGACAACGCCTTTGAAGGAACCGCAGAATCCATAAAACTTTTCTCCGTTGATGCCCATGAATAGTGGGGAAAGGAAGAGCTGGTCGAGTTAATTTCGTCACCCGTAACTGAACAGAAAAAATGAGATAGAGAAAAAGCCGTCAGTTTGTCGATGTTAAATGCTATTCAAATTTTTCAACATGCGACAATTGAGCCAACTACATGAAGAGGAAACACAATGTCAGCATTTCTCATCAATAAATTATCTTTCGAAGATACCAAACAAATAATGTTGTCCTCCATGAAAACAATGGCATCTCTTCATGGTATTTTGGCAATATTCTTGCCGATAATTGCTGGTGGTGGACTCCTGACACTCATCATGAAAAATGTGACAATGGAGGGGCTTGCATTTTTTATCTTACAGCCAGTTGTACTCACCCTCTACCTTACGGCTATCTTATGCCGATATCAAAGCTCAGAGCTAAGATTGAATATCTGGGAAGAACTACGCAACTTTATCGTTGTGTTAGTTTATGCATTATTCCTGACCGTACTAATGATCGTAATATTGTGGTTAGTCAAATTTATGATTGCTTCAGCGGTTGCGGGTGAAACCAACCATGTTGAATATAAACAACCAACATTAACAAGCATTAGTCTGGCTTACTCCAACCTAATAGTGTATTTCAATATGTACGCCCTTGCCACTTTGAGCGTATTTATCGCTACGCCAATGCTCGTTTTATTCATACCAACAGTTACGCGGTGTAAAGGTTCTCTGCTGAAAAGTATACCAGTCATTTGTAAAAGTACTTTTATGAATATTGGGCCGTTGTTCGCATTTTCAGCTATCTCTGGTGTTGTTTTACTTTCGTGGTCATACTTTTCGCTCAGGTATGAATGGTTAATCCCGGCAGCAACTATACCTCTGGCCTACTTATCAATATTGAATTACCAGCTGTCTGAAGCAGCATTGCCTCGTAACCAATAAAAAGGAAACCTGTGATGAGAAAAATAATATTAAATGCGGTTGTTTGTTTATTTGCAATTAATGCATCAAGTTTCGCAATATCAGCGGAAAGCTCTCCATCTCGTGACGAACTGAATGACGTGATGAAAGTTCATGCTTCCGAGATTGCTGCTGTTATCGCATGTAAAGACTACCTCGAAAATGGCGAGGAACGTTTGACTGAAGCGAAATCAAAAGCTGGCCGTGTACTGGGTAAGATGGTAGGCAATCAAGCCAAGGGTAGCGAGTATGCTAGTCGGATTCTGGTAACTGTTAACGAAGCTAAGCCAGATGAGCAACTGAAGGCTGAATTCGACAAGGTCAACCTTGACCACTCAGTCCGCGTTGCAAAATGCGCTCAGCTAGTAGCTGGTAATGCCGCACGTGCGGACGATGCTGATATCAATTATCTGAATTAAGAGGCTAGCAATGGCGAAGATCAGGATCACTCATCGTTATGACATCAATAAAGACATGTTCTATGGCGTAGAAACTAACCAGCCATATGAAAAGGTTGTTCAGAGGTTAGCTTATCTCCAATTGATTCATTCCACGTTGCCTGATTTTCCCTACATGGCTAATTGCCTGGAACAGGCCGATGCAGTAGAACTCTATTGTCGAATCTTTGGTGGTATTCCTTTAAACACAAATCAACATTATACCGCAGAGATTGATTTATATAGGAACTGGGAAATAGATACACGCGAACTCGTTAATGACATTAATTGCCAAAATTCAATTGCCATTTCCGGCTGCGTAGAAAAAATATTTAAATACATTGTTGAAAACTCTGTTCAGATCTATCAGCTCACAAAAGAAGCTTATAAATTAGGGCAGGGCATGACTAATAATGAAAAAGAAGAAATGGCTCTTTTACTGATTTATATGGATTGGCAACTTCAAAGGATGGATCGTGTTTTAATGGGTGAGAATATTCAAAAAGAGTGGGATTGGCGGGATTTTGAGGGAAGGTTAATTTCAGATATTTCGTATTCACCGACCGAGCAACCTGACCTATACATCCACAAAGATTAATGTTATTGACGCACAAGTAGAAAATATTAAGACCTGGCACAAATAGGAGGCAAACACATTAGAAAAAATTAACCATGTATTTATGATGGGTTCTGTTAAGCCTAAAATCGGGGTAGTAATAGATCTGTTATTGAAAATGCCAGACATGCTGATAGAGTTGAACGAATGATAAACGTTTCACCTTCTCTGCTCTGGCGGATGCCAGTTTATGGATGTGCATACTGGAACTATTTGAAATATTTGGGTAGAGGGATCTACTTAATATGTAATGTGATTAAAAACATTCTGTTTTCTATGTGGTCAAAAAGTTCAGTATGAGTGATATATGATTGATGATTACAAAAGCTTCCTCAAAAACCCCGGAAATTTACCGGAACTAATTAGTTACTCTCCGTCAGGCAGACCTAGGGAAGGTGCGAATAAGCAGGTCATTTCTTCCCAAGCTGACTCGCTGATTAAAATTTCGCGGATCTGGGCCGATTTTTTTCCCGCAAACACATCGAATCAGCCTATTTAGGCTATTTTTTCCACCATTTCTGGCGTTATTTCCGGTTTTTACTGAGATCTCTCCCACTGACGTATCATTTGGTCCACCCGAAACAGGTTGGCCAGGGTGAATAACATCGCCAGTTGGTTATCGTTTTTCAGCAGCCCTTTGTATCTGGCTTTCACGAAGCCGAACTGCCGCTTGATGATGCGAAACGGGTGCTCCACCCTGGCACGGATGCTGGCTTTCATGTATTCGATGTTGATGGCCGTTTTGTTCTTGCGCGGATGCTGCTTCAAGGTTTTTACCTTGCCGGGACGCTCGGCGATCAGCCAGTCCACATCCACCTCGGCCAGCTCCTCGCGCTGTGGCGCTCCTTGGTAGCCGGCATCGGCTGAGACAAATTGCTCCTCTCCATGAAGCAGATTACCCAGCTGATTGAGGTCATGCTCGTTGGCCGCGGTGGTGACTAGGCTGTGGGTCAGGCCACTCTTGGCATCGACACCAATGTGGGCCTTCATGCCAAAGTGCCACTGATTGCCTTTCTTGGTCTGATGCATCTCCGGATCGCGTTGCTGCTCTTTGTTCTTGGTAGAGCTGGGGGCCTCAATGATGGTGGCATCCACCAAAGTGCCTTGGGTCATCATGACGCCTGCTTCGGCCAGCCAGCGATTGATGGTCTTGAACAATTGACGTGCCAGTTGATGCTGCTCGAGCAGGTGGCGGAAATTCATGATGGTGGTGCGATCCGGCAGGGCGCTATCCAGGGATAATCGGGCAAACAGGCGCATGGAGGCGATTTCGTACAGGGCATCTTCCATGGCACCGTCGCTCAGGTTGTACCAATGCTGCATGCAGTGAATACGCAGCATGGTCTCCAGCGGATAGGGCCGTCGGCCATTGCCCGCCTTGGGATAAAACGGCTCGATGACAGCGGTCATATTCTGCCATGGCAGAATCTGCTCCATGCGGGAGAGGAAAATCTCTTTTCGGGTCTGACGGCGCTTAGTGCTGAATTCACTATCGGCGAAGGTGAGTTGATGGCTCATGATGTCCCTCTGGGATGCGCTCCGGATGAATATGATGATCTCATATCAGGAACTTGTTCGCACCTTCCCTAGCTTAACGAGACGAGTTGAAGATCGCCTTAAATGCGCACTTATCCTCGGCTACCTCAAGCCCGGTGATAAGGTGGTAACAAAAAACATCGCCGATGCTATGAAAATGAGCGTCACGCCCGTCCGTGAAAGCCTGATACGTTTGTCTGCCAGTAGTGCTCTTGCTTTGACCCCATCACATGCCTTTTTCGTGCCCGTCATCACCAGTGAGCAGTTCAACGAATACATGAGAATGAGGCGATTGATTGAGCCAGAACTGGCAGAAAAGGCCGTACTGAATATGGATGACAAGAGCTTTGAAGAATGCCTATCTATGTGCCAAAAGCTGCGTTCAGCATATGATCGAAGGGATGTTTATCTGGCACACCAGCTCAACCTCACTCTACGGCTGAAGCTTTACATACACGCCGATCTGCCTGAATTTTTCAAAATCGTCACCCAACTTTGGATTAACCTGGGGCCAACTCTGAGTTACACGTTCGAATCTGACTCGGAGGAGAAATGGCCAATATTTTTCTCGTCGCTTGAACTCGCACTTTCAAACAGGGATGCAGGGGCAGCAGCAGATGCCATTAGAGAGTCACTGGATAAGGGGTTGCGGATCTACCTGAGCCTGTTAACCGAGCAAGGTGAGTAAACCGGCTACTAGTAGCCGGTTCTGATTCAACGTTTGAGGTTTTGCATCATCAGGGAGGGTTTAGGAATTTGTTCTTTCTGCTCAGCAGGCTTATCCGAATCAATGGTGGTTGCTGCTCGGATACCTGTGGCCTGGGTTTCCACTGATGAAGAATTCCGTTCAACGGCTATGCCCAGCGTTTGCGACAGGATGTTGCTCAGCGTTTCGGCATTAAACGATGTCGTAGTTTGCGCTGCCAGCAAATTAATTAACCGAGGGTCGAGCTCATGCAAGGCAGAGGCTATTACCAGTGCCTTACGGTAAAATTCCCCCCGGGAGCGTCGGGGTAAGCGCTCCATAATATCAAGAGCTTTACCGTCTTCTGGATTATTGCCGGGCCGGAGCCAGACGAGTAAACGTTTATCTTCTTCCATCACATGACCTCGTTTAGACGCTTGCCATAGCTTTGACGAGCGCGAGCTGCGCGTCAGGCGCTTTGATGACATCCAGCTTAGGGAATAGCTCGACAATATGAGAATGGATGAGCTCAGCACCGCCACCGGCCAGGATGATTTTGTGGACGCTATTCTGACGACGGATATCAGCTGCAACAGCTTCGGCCAGATTTTTCGACTCAGAATCGATAACAGCAATGATGGCATCGATTTTAGAGTGATCATTGACCGCAGAAGCAATCAGATCTCTATCATGACGGTTTTTAATGATGATATCTGCAATGGCATAACTGCTTGGAGACTGGGCATCCTGGAGCGCTGCCATAACAGCTTTCGTCACTCGTGAAACGCCAACATCGCTGTTGCCAAAGATATCGGATATGCCCTCCATTGCCCCCTGAATGATGGCCAGGTCTAGGGTTGTCCCCCCCAGATCGACAACCAGGGTTCGTGTAAGCTGCGTGGTTGTTTTAGGGTCAATCAGATATTCAGCCGCAGGTACTGATTCAGGCATTACGTTAACTTTTACAACATGAAAAGTTTCGCCGTTATTCAGGCTTATTGGGCCCATGACGTTGGCCTTTTTCTTTTCAATGTTAGCTTCGTTCAACTGTGCATCGCTCGTGAAGAACATGGCCACCGGTAGAGTCACTGTAAGTTCAACGTCCTGTGGCTCAAGCCCGGACGTCAAAAGAGCATGATGAATTGCTACACGACTAACAGCGTCGAACTGGAAAGAGGTATGGGTTGTTGTAATTGCAGATGTTGAGCCAATGTCGTGGGTAAATTTCCGCCCATCAATAAGATAGTTGTGGATAGTTTTACCACCAAATGCAAGGGGAGTTGCCCAGCCTTCGCGGAAGGCATTCTGCGAAACATGGGTTTTGATTTCACCATTCTCAACCCAAGCAAGTTTTACGTTCGTTGAGCCGTCATCACAAGCGATGTTCATCATGGTATATACCTCATTAAAATGTTCAAAAGTATCGAAAATCCCAGTCATTTTAGATAGTAAGCTATCATGAAGCAAGGAATGCGCACCTGTAGCGCACATTTAATGTCCGCGAAATGACTATAAAAAGTGAATTACGAGTGTGTTAAACAGGAACGATTCTAGCGGATTGAAATCTGGAGGGTAAACGAGCAAGAGAGATGTAAACGTAATATGCAGAGGTCGGTAGCCCTGGAACATCAACGGTAAAAGTAACAAACCACCCGAAAAATGAACCAGAGCCACCAGATTAAATTGTGACGGTGGATGGCCAATACTGCAAGGGCTTACAAGATAAAGGCACATACAATGTAAGTCCACATGATAGCGTGTATTGGAAAGAAGAGTCACCAAACTGATAGATTTGACCCGGGCCAAAACTGTAGTCAGCAAACTTCGTAACTTATTGAACGGATTGTAGTAGACAAGACAGCTTCTGTGTCGCAATTATCTGAGGCCAATTGGAGCTCATACCAAGCCAAAACCCAGTGCGCACAATGAATGATTAAAACACAAATGCCTTTAAATTCAAGTACATATAACAAAGATTATGTTAAATAACCTCCATAGGTCTATTACTTCATGGTTCACTCATGCGGTCACAGAAATCAGCATGTTGTGAATTTTGAGATACCTCCCTTTTCTCACATTAGGTCTGTCGTACATTTACTTCACCGCATGCTGATTGTTGGGTATTTCTATGTACTCACTTACCCAGATTGTAAGTTCAAACGGCCGAAGGCACTGGATTCTGATGGATGTAAAAATCTGTCTGCCAGCACTTTATCCGCTTAGGTATCTAGTTGACCATCTTGAGTATCGCTCGCTTTCAACTCAATCAGCTTCTCTCCAGGCGATTAAGTTTTTTTATGAGTTCTGGTACATGAAGCATAGAGCCACATTCTGCTATAGCTTTTACTGCTCGGGACATGACCCTGCAATCGCTATTCAGGAGATGACAGATTTTTTTCAATACTTAGAAAATGGTCGCATGGTCAGCTTCGCACCACGATTACTGCCATTTAAACATTCTAGCGGCATGACAAATGCTTCTAGAGTACGTGCAGTGATTAGATTCATAGGCTACCTGATTGCTACCTATGTATCTCCGTACTATCGAAATGAAACGCCCAAAGAATTGTCTCGTCATGCATCCCGTCTCAACACTCGATTGCTGATATGTAAAGACGACTTTAAAACTCTGGAAAGAAGCAATCAGCGGTATTATTCTCGAGTCACTCAAGGATTTCAGAGCATGACTGGTGATATGGTTGAAAATGTATATCGCATAGTCGTACCGAGTTCAAAACATAAAAATAACCTTCTAAACCCCTTCCCTTCAGGATTTATTCAATTTCGCAATTATTTAATTATACGGTTAATGCTCAACTATGGGTTGCGTGTTGGTGAGTTGTTATTGTTAGAGTGCTCATCGGTTAAAGCTAGTATCAGTGGAGATAAATTTAGCTTAATCATTAGTATGCCTCAAAATATGACCGATCCAAGAACACATGCACCATCATTAAAAAATGAGTACTCACATCGAGTTTTGGAACTAGATAAAGCAGATTATGAATTTCTTATTATTTACATGCAGAAAATTAGGAGAAAATCAATAACTCACAACTTCATATTTGCATCAAGACAAAATCCTGAAAGCCCTTTATCCTATAATGCAGTACATTTGATTTTCTCTGAGATAGATAAGGTTTTTTCACTTAACTATCCTGAATGTAAATCAGCAGAGCGCTTTGATGCTCTAATGAAATTTACACCTCATGTTACACGGCATACATGGGCTTACTTAACTATAAAGAAACTATATAATTTACAAAATAAAAGATTTAATGGCGCTGGTAATGATTTTGTCAAAAACTCACTTTCAATAGGGGTGATGGATGAGGCAAAAGAGACTCTCCGTTTGCTGGGCGGTTGGAGTATAAAAAGTCAAATGCCTGAACTTTATGCAAAAAGATTTTTATCTGAGCAAGCCAATGCTGAAAATATCCATCGATTATTACAACATGATTCTGAGCTCGATTACTTGATGAAGGAGTTGTTTGATGGATATTAAATATAATAAACAGTCTCTATCAGACTCTAGAATGTTTGATCGAAATCTATCTTCAAAACTAGAATGTTTAGTCATTCCTAAAGATGTTTTTTTGAAATCTAGCAGCGATTTTGATGATAAGCATATTCACAACGGGGAAAATAAATGGGTTTTTTATTATTCAGGAAGCAAGCGATATGTTTACTTCAAGCTTGATAAGTTAACCAATACTCTATTGAAGTACTTTTGTTTCAAATATGCATCCACGATGTTCCCAACTTTCTTACCAGTACTGTCATATCAGTGGACACAAGCATTCAATTACTGTAGTGAAAATGGCGGTTTTAGATTGAACACTTTGCGACAGTATATTGAAAACGATGACCTAGATGCCAGGGGCTTCTATTCTATATTATTCGGACTGAAGATCCTTTGCTCTGAAGAGTTTCCTGGATTTACTTTGGAAGACTATGAGGATCTTGAGTTTATACCCAGACCAAATGCGTTTAACTGGGATATTTATCAGGATATTGACAATCTCCTCGATCCTTTTGAAAAAAACATGATAAGTAAAGGATTATTTGAAATGGCAGCGGCGTTGGCTAGGGGAAAATATTATGACATCAGAGAACTCAAACATGCCGCAATACTCGGATTAAGTTATGTTACTGGGGCACGTCCTGTGCAGTTGGCAAAATTAGCTGTTAAAGACTTGCGTCTTGATACCTGTGATAATAGCACCGGACTATTTCGATACAGTATTCTGCTACCTTACGTCAAACAACGACGCCTTACGACCGACCGTTTACTGCTGGCTATTCCACCGGAAATTGGTGCGATAATTAAGCAATATGTGGAGCGAACCCAGTTATTACCTGATGATAAAATGTTCGACATGGGAGTGTCCGCCCCTGCTTTTGCCTCTAAGTCTATAAGCCAAGCAATTCTAAACTTCAGCCCACCTGATTATCAAACTGCCGTTGCTTGCGGCGAGGCAGCCCTACCAACAATCACATCAACCGATTTACGCCACAACGTTGGTCACTCACTAGCTATGCAAGGAGCCAGTGCGGAGGAGATTGCTCACATTCTTGGCCATTCATCTCTAGTTGTAGCAAAGCACTACATCCTGGCGACACCAGCCTTGGCATTGATCCGCGCTAAAGCTCTTGGTTCTAACCCCGTCTGGCAAAACATGGTGGCTATGATGTTGACTGGGAAATTGGTCACTTCAAAAGAATGGCAAGGTCGACGTGTGGTTGGAATTGTTGGGGACCGGCTGCACTACGAGATCGGCGGTTGTTCTAGAGCCGATGACGAATGCCCTTTCTGTGAAGTCCGTTGCTGTTATGGTTGCTTATATTACCGCCCTTTCCTCGATGGTCATCACCAGGACGTATTAGAAAGCGTCTCTAAAGAAGTCGATGAGCTAATAGCTGTTTCTGATTGCGTCGGGAATGCTCACAATCCACTAATTTCTATCCACGAAACAACGCAGATCGAAGTCAAGTCAGTAATAGCCCGTTGTCATTTGCATCACGTCAAAGGTTGTGAACAATGAAAAAAAATATTGAGAACTTTGACACTTTTATTACGGAACAAAAAGCCTGGTTCGGTGAGAATCTGGCAGCAGATTTTGCAGAGTCATGGGATAGCCGTACATGGGTGTGTGGGCGCAAAGGCTCCGGCTGGTTACGTGGCAATGGTGATAGTGTATTGCGTTTCGATGAAATTAATCGGCTCAAAGGGATCGACGAGCACCATACTTTATCCGAGCCTTATCAGCTGTTCATGAAAGCCATGTTGGTACTCGTCTACCGAGCTAGAAATCGCAGTATTTCCCCTGCGGTTGCTGTTGCAACGCTGGTTATTTTGAAACGCTGGTACTGCGCTCTCTTCAAGTTAACCGGGCAAACGCATCCCATCTATCTGACTACAGATGTCGTACGTAGCGCAATGGATACTCTGAGTGCTGCATCCCGGCCAGGTGATCCCAACGTTGCCAATTACAAGGGGCGTTGCGTTAAGATTCAAAAATTAGTAAACCATCACGCCTTCACATTAGTAACACTGCAATATGTATCCGATGATCGTTATACCAATCAGACTAATTTGACCCGAAAAGCCCGGGAAACAATCGCTCTAAAACAAAAAGACAAGCTGGATGATACGGCCACTGATGGTGAAGATGCTCTGATTACAATTAGAGGGTTCCTCAATATAGTGTCATTAATCCAGCGAGTCGAAAGCAGCACTGAAAAGATTGCTCTCAATTGCCTTCTGTTACTGATCGTCACCGGATTTCGTTCTGTCGAAGCATTCAATCTCAGGCAGGATGCGTTAGTCAAACGACAAATAGATAGCCAAAATATTAGTAGGCACCTGAAAGATAAGGGGTTACCGGATTATTTTCTTGGCATCCGTTATATTGGTGTTAAGGGAGCAGGTGAACGAACACATTGGGTCGAGCCCTTAGCGGTCCCTTTGGTTGAGAGCATATTCAGCTCGGTTAAGTCGCTAACAGTTGAGTTACGAAAGCATCTCGCAAATTTACGCTCAAAAGAATTTGCTGATTATTTACCTGAGGCAATCTGTGAATTTGAGGGTGAACTCGTTGAACTCGATGATATTGTAGAACACATAGCCCAGTCCTCATCAGAGCTTCGTGGTCGTGCAGGATTACGTGATAAAGTGTCGAAAGCGTTATCAAAACGAGGCTGTATCCCGACTCAAGTCATTCTTGGAACACGTAATCAGAAAGGAAAATATTACTCAAAATCAGACCTTAGCCTTTTTCTTAAAAATGAATTTGGTGATAACAGCGAAAATACTCCCTGTACTCACGCATGGATAGAAAATGGCAAAAGATATGAGGTTATGTATGAGGATTTATTGTTCCTTTTCCCTAAAGGATCTCTGACTTTAAAAAGAGGGTTGGAGCTGAAAACAACACCACAGCCACTTAGTAATGCTGGACTAAACAAATTTCTCGGTAACGTTGACGGTCATTCTTCGGTCTTCAGTAAATATAGGCTGCTCGAAGATGATGGCCGCCCCACCCAGCTCCGTACTCATATTCCTCGTCACAATATAAACACTTTTCTCGCTATTGCTGAGATTTCAGACCACTTACAAGCGATGCTGATGGGGCGTGTTGATATCACTCAAAATCAGCATTATCAGCACCTGGCTCTCAAGGAACGGCGAAAAGCAGCTTCTCTAACCCCTTTAGTTCCAACCGTACCGGAGCAGTCAGCATCTAGTGCTGTTGACGTTGATTCACCTCTCGATGCGGTAAAGAAAAGTGGTTTAATGACGTTTAATCGCGTCCAGAGCCTGGAAATAAATATAAAGGCAAACCTACATACCTTCGATGACCGTAACGATGTTGCAGGCTTCATTGAAGCGTCCTTAGGTGATGGATTATTCGAAGACATTGCCGCTGCGTTTGAAGAAATCAGTAAAAACGAAGGGCCATCGCAAGCATCTGAAATGGTGCAAAGGCACGCTGTACTGCATCCATTGAAATTGGGTTCTTGCATGAGAGACGTTAACTTGTGGGGATGCCCTTATCGAATGAAGTGTCAGGCATTGAAGCCCTGTGAGCATTTCACGTTGACCGGGCGTGTTGATGAATACTCCGCTGTTGTATTCAAAGGTAGGGCATTAAACGAGGCCAAACTTGCTTTTGAACAGTATACCGCAGCCCTTTCTGACAACCAGCTAGTGCAAGGCAATATTGACGATAGTCTTGCACAGCTAGATGCACTAAGTGAGCAATTACGCAGACGCTCAAACTCGTTGGAAGCAATTACCTCACAGGCACTTCTGTCAGGAGAAATAAAGGTGGAAGGTGAAATTCGTACACTGGCTCAATTATTTGCTATCGAGTACCAAAAAATCAAACAAGGAGAAGACTGATGCGTGGTAAAGAACTGGATACTCAGATCGAGCATGAGCTCCAACTGATGCTGATTGAAGGGTTTGATAAATCGCCTATTTCGGCTAAAAGCTTGCATGCCAGACTTAAATCAAATGCATCATCAATGGCGGCTTAAGTACATTAAGTAACATTGAACGAAAACGTCTTATTGCAGCCTATGTCGATCAACAATTATCCCCTCTAAATCTTCGTCCCAAAGAAAAGCAGCAGTATGTGAATCGTAAGACGCGCCAGGCTTTACTTGGTCGTAATCAGCAGTTGCAGGAGGAAAATAAAGAGCTACGTGAACAACTTGCACAAAACACCCTGTCATTGATTGAAATTGTCAAAGCAGTAAAAATCAATACTGTGATACCAGTCGAAAGCCTGCTGGCGCCTCACGTTCTTAGGGAGTTGATAAAAAAAATTGATTTCACGTGGTCAGTGCCACGTATGGCTATGGTGTGTCTTATTGCTTAAAAATTTTCGTATACGAAAACATGAAGCCGAGAATTATAGTGGGCACTAACCCTCGACTCCCCCGATCTTTCATGATCTTTCTTCAGCCAAATCAGGAGCAGCTTTGCATCACAGCTAAATCAGAAAATGTGTGTAATAATTCCTTCCAATTCAATGCAGATACAACATTTTTGGTTTATGAGGGAACGATAAATGGCTGTTATCCGCCACATCAGCATCCAAAACTTTCGGGCAGTGCGACAAGCAGAATGGTGCCCTGGCCCAAGCCTCAATTGTCTGATAGGCCCAGGGGATTCAGGAAAATCGACCATCATTGACGCGATTGACCTGGTGCTTGGCGCAAGAAGATCGTTTACGTTCAGTGATGCAGATTTTCATTTGATGAACACAGCCACGCCAATCTGCATCAGCATAACGCTAGGACAGCTCGATGACGGATTGCTGAATCTCGAAGCTTACGGACGCTATTTTCGTGGGTTCAACATTGAAACGAAAGAAATCCATGATGAACCGCTGGCGGGTGATGAGACTGTGCTCACGCTAAGAATGGTCGTCGAAGATGATCTTGAACCAGACTGGCTCTTATTTTCTGAACGAACAACTGCGGAAGGTCTGGAGAAAAGACTGCAATGGAAGCACCGTGAGCAATTAAGCCCGACGCGCCTTGGGGCTGCATCCCACCACCACCTGGCATGGGGAAATCGCTCAGTATTAAACAAACTTTCAGATGAGGATTTCAATGTCAGCGCAACGCTGGCCGAGCTTTCCCGTCAAACCCGGCAAAGCTTTGCTGCCCGGGAACTTCCGCAGCTTGATGCCATTCTGACCGAAGTCAGAACTATCGCGAATTCACTTGGGGTACCGGTCGGTGAACTGAAAGCGCTTCTGGATGTTAATGGCGTTTCACTCTCTAACAGCGCAATCAGTCTGCATAACAATGATAATACGCCGCTGAGGATGCTTGGCACGGGATCGACCCGTTTACTGGTAAGCGGGTTACAGAAAGCTGTCGGGCGTCCAGGGACCATACTTATTGATGAAGCGGAATATGGGCTGGAGCCCTACAGAATAAGCCAGCTGTTGCATCAACTGGGCTCCCGCGATCCTGAGCCCACTTCGCAGGTATTCATCACCACTCATTCCCCATATGTTCTCCGGGAACTCCAAGCAACCCAACTATGTGTGCTGCGAAAAGTAAATCAACCGGCCCCAGAGCCTTCACACCTTTTCCTGACACTTAGCGGAGAAGATCAGGAACAGGCAACCTTACGGGCCTGCGCTGAAGCCTTCTTTAGCAAAGCCGTGATTGTGGGTGAAGGTGGGACTGAGGTTGGTTTTATCAGAGGACTGGATTTATACAGGCAAAGCAGAGGAAGAACGGGTTTTCAGGATCAAGGTGCCTTTGCTACCGATGGCGCCGGTGGGGAAAAATATTTCAAACGCGCCGAGGTTTTTGCACGACTGGGGTATCGTACTGCATTACTAAAAGACTCAGATATTATCTCGCAAGCACACAGACTAAAGACAGAACATTGCCGGGCCAGGGGCGTGACCATTTTTGAATGGGGTAATGGTTTTTCAACAGAGGGAGCCCTGCTAGCCTGGTGCCCTGTTGAGACTATCCGTGACATTGTTCTCCTCGCTGCGGCTCTGAACAGCCAACAACAGGTGGATCAGCATATTCAGAACTGCTCCCAGGGAGCTTATAACTTTGAAGCATGCACTGAGGAACCAACGATAGAAATGAGAGAGCCCGTGGCGCGTGCGGCAGGTGAATATGGTTGGTTTAAAACGATCGGCAAGGCTGAAGACCTGGCGGAAAATATTGTGGGCCCGGCTATCAATGATTTTTCACGGCCGTTCAAGGCGATAATCAGAGATTTGCTGGGGTGGGCTGCAGATGACGGTGATCAACAATGAGTGTGGATGCCGTTTTAAATGCCACTAAAGGCCTGATTGTAGCGCCTGCCGGATGCGGCAAAACCCACCTGATTACTGACGCTCTGAGTGTTGCACAAAGTAAGCCGTATCTCGTGCTGACGCATACAACTGCAGGTGTAACGGCACTCAAAAAGCGATTGAGTCGTTTTGCAATTCCTCCGCGAAACTATATTGTGACAACAATCGATGGATGGGCGCTGAAGATAGCAGGCTGTTTCCCGGGATTGTGCCCGCTTGACGTTGGTCCTGAAAATCCAACCCTTTTCTACCCTTCTCTTCGCCGTGCCGTACTGAACTTGATTGTTAACGGTAATATTAGCGAAATCATCACAGCTACTTACTCGCGTTTGCTGGTCGATGAATACCAGGACTGCAATAGTGAACAGCATGAACTGACTTGTGCGCTTTCACGTTTGCTACCAACGGTCGTCTTTGGTGACCCGATGCAATGTATCTTCAGCTTCAGCGGCCCTATGCCTGACTGGACCCGAACCGTTGAGACTTTTTTCCCTACTCTGGCAACCTTGCAGACGCCCTGGCGCTGGAACAATGCCCAAACCCCAGATTTGGGCCAATGGATCCTTGAGCAAAGACATCGTTTACTTCGCCGGGAGCGCATTGACTTAAAGTCTTGTCCTGAATATGTCCGTTTTCATCCTCTTTCACGAAATCACAATGACAATATCCAGCGCCAGCAGCGCGAATATTACTCGCTGCTGCGACATTTCCCCAACGACTCGATTTTGGTTATGGGTGATTCACGAAGAGCTTCATCCCGGCATCAATTTGCACAACGTATTAATGGTATTGATGTTGTTGAACCCGTTGATCTGACTGATGTGATGAGAATGGCCACTTCCCTTGACGAGGCTAATACCGCTAACGTGATGCCAAATATATTACAGGCAGCAGCTGAGCTGATGACAAATGTGGGCGTTAGCGCAACCCTACGCAGAATTGGTTCTATTCAAGCCGGTCGAAACATAACGCCCCCTTCTTCACTTGAAATTGCATTAGTAGAGCTTGCACTGGCACCCACCCGACAAAACATGCGAACAACGCTTCTCTTGCTTGAAGAGAAGTATGAAACTCGCGTATTCAGGGCCGGAGCGCTGCAAGTGCTAAAAGATGCAATAAATCTGTCCATCAGTTCACCCGAAAAAAGCATTCATGAATCAGCATCTGTCATTCGTGAACAACGCAGATACCAGGGAGAAGGACGTGTATCGCATCGCTCAATAGGCTCAACACTTCTTCTGAAAGGACTGGAATGCGATCACGCATTAATACTGGATGCAGGAAATATGGGAGCAAGTGATTTGTATGTTGCACTCTCCAGGGGGGCTAAATCTGTTACGGTCTTCTCAGTCCGTGATGAATTCACACCCTGATAGTCCACCAATGGGGCTGGATTTTTTACCTGAGCGGAATCAGTCCGCAATGGCTCAGAAGCATCCAAAGCATCCGTGGCGATTCAAAGTGTTATTTCACTCATAGACCATTCCTTCAATTTCTTTCAATCTATAACTGTGAGGGAGTCGAAATAACTACATTTGATTGCCATTCGGATTCACCACGACGGCGAAAATCTCTGATAACAGCCTCTATGACATCCACGTTCAAAGCTGGCGCATCAACAATCATTTTAAGGCCGATTCCGTAGGAATAGCCAGGTAAGTAACGGTACTCACTGTAAATTTGTATGGGAGTATTAAGCGCTATTTCTTGTTCTCGCTTCGAAAGATACTCAGAAAAAGTTAATCCATTGAATATTGCATAGCGAGTAAGATGCCTTGGACTATCGCGTTGCATGGTATCTAGCCTAAATTCTTCTTCACGCTGATGTGTATTCAACAAACTGTAGGCTTCTTCAAAGGCTAATGAACCAACTACATCATTAAAAGCGGTCTGCGTGGTAATGATTTCAGCATTCCATAATACGTCAGGCTGGAGACCTAAAAAATAGATATCGCTCCAGTTCCAGATATAATCTTTGCTGTTATAATATTGATCTATATCGCATTCATCGTAGAAGATGCCACCATAGATATGACGAGTATTCCGGAGACGATTTTTCAGCTGAATCACTTTTTGCCGACGTTTTCGACGCGAAAGAGAGATAAAAGAGCGATGCTTTCTTATGCTCGGCATTGAGACCTCTATACTATCAGAGTTATGCTTACCTGAAAAATGGCAGCCGATCAGGGTAATGGAAAAAAAGTATACTTTCAAGCGTTGGCTTAAAGTCTGTTCAGCGATAACATCGTTCTTCGTCGCTGACAACTTCCTTGCGCTCCACTATCAGTTCCGAGGCCCGGATTTGCTTTTCCAGTGACCCTGACCTGAAATCCTGCCCCATTCAGAAACATAATTCCGGCATGATCTACGCTGCCTGAACGGAGGTGGTGCCGATGCCCCCTTCTCTTCGTCATGCAACACTATCGCTATGCTTACCGGCTTCGTTATACTGATACAAATTTTATACATCTTTTATTCAGTCAACATTAACAGTATCTCAGTGTGTTTCCCTGTTATTTCTGCGCGGGTTAAACTGAAGCATCGTTTTTTGCTCTGTAGAATCGGAAGCATCTGTCCCGGAAGGACAAATGAAAAAATCAGAAAAGCACAAAGATGCATTGCTGTGCAAATAGGTGACACCTATCCAGAAATACTTGAACCATTGCGGGAAAAATTCGAAATGATTATAAATATCGACAACACCGCCCCACATACCGGGGCAACTAAGATAGTGAATGCTGTTCATTCATGCGACTTGTGAGATGATGGAAGGAAGGTTCTGTCGTGGTCAACTATCTACAAGCCGCTATAATAGTCAATTAATTGCTTGCAAAATTTCTTGCTTCGGATGTTACCAACATAGCTGCTGTTTAACAAAGTACCAAATTGTCGAGCTTTTTCATTATTGAACCCTCGAAATTTGTCTTGGTTGCTGTGATAGATATATATTGATTCAAATTCTCCAATGTTATTTCTTAAGAGCTGTTTATCTATATCTACTGCTATATCGCTAATTAGTGACATGTATTTCTTCAATGATTCCAACTCAACCTTGTCATGGAATTTATCTTCCACTCGATCAACAAAGACGCCATTATCCATTCTGCTGAATGAATGCGCCGCTCGATTTCTTATTTTTCTGATTTTCTCCAATGTTTCAATGTTATCACGAATTGAGGATGGTAATTCCAAAAATACCAATTCGAAATTCCTAGCCCTATCATACCAAGTACCCTTCACAAGGGAGGTTATTATTTTTTCAGTGTTCACTGCTTTGGTGTTTTTAATTAACTTCGTCCCATCAACTGCCCTAGATTCTCCAATCATGACACCTGGGTCTGATAACAAGGAAATTGTGCCAATCCTTTTTATATAAAATTCCAAATATGAAAGGATTGAGGTTAAAGCATTTATATAGCATAAATTCTGGAAGCTCTTGAAGTTTTTCATCCAAAGTGCTTTACTTTTCTCTACTCTTCTAGAGTCTATCCCGGACACATGAAATATATCATGAATAGTTTTATCAGCTTTATCATGCCTTACTAAATACTCCCCAAAGCTTTGTAATGGTACAAAGCTCCAAATATAATTATTTATTTCACAATGGTGTTTGTTAAAAACTCGATAAGAATTTGTATTTGGATCAAGACAACTCCATCTATTGAAACTTTCGTTCTCATCTTCGTTCATGATAACCACGTACTCCTTATTATAAATTTTATGGGCTGTAATTATTCGACTTGCAGAGAATAGCATGAACAAGCATAGTGGTGAATTTCTTTGTAATCCCACTTTAATATACTATATTAACCTTCTTATCCTGCCGATACTCCTGATGTAGACCTCGGTAAACTTAACAATGCTACCGCCATCAGAGTCATAAGTTCCGATAAGGTATTGATGTATCAAATGCTACCAAATTTCATGGATTGTTCAAGAAGGCAATCAGACAACCCCTAAAACTTGATGGGCCTAGCTATGTGATTGCGATGAGACATGGTGACCTGCCGGATGCATCAAGGCAACAACGCTTCGGTCAGCGCTCCGGAAATATACTCATCACCGCCCGGTTCATAGTGCGCAGCATAACGCGTATCGGCGAGATAAAACCGGTTCGCCGCCTGCTGAATTGCGTCCTCAAGTACGGTGTCCTCAAGCGCACGGGCATAAATTCGAGTATCGGTCAAGGCCACCCGTTTCCGAGTAGCCTTGTACTTTATTACCAACATATATGAACTGGTATTTCTATGTGATAAGTTGATGCACTTATGCACCAGTCTTACGCCTGCTCTAGAGACCTTGATTTAACCCTAAACGCCGTGTTAACGAGTGGGTGAGCGTCTTAGGAATGCGGGCGTTAGTCCTTCTCCTCGTCCCAGTCCTCTTCATCATCATCTTCCTCTTCATATTCGTCTTCTTCTTCATCGTCAACTTCGCCCACACCACCGCAGTGGGGGCAGATTGACGTTTCAGTTGTACCATCACCATAACAGGTGTGGCATTGTGCAAAGGGTTTGTCTTCTTCAGGACTGTAACCCGATCCATCGCACTCCGGGCAGGTAACCTCGAATAGGCCGTCTCGGCCATGGCATACTGGGCAAGTTTGAATTGTCATTCTCTCTTCCTCTAATTTTGGGATGCATAAATAAGCCCGGTCAGTAACTGACCGGAGGGAAATCAACACGGCTTACTTAAACCGCGCCTTAAGGGATTTAATTTGGGGGGTCGTTGCCAGCTCACAGCACCAGGCTTCAGTATCTGGGAAGGCAGAAATTTTATGGCGTAGCTCGTGTAGGCGCTCGTTTTCGGGATCAACACCGTGCAGCGGCAAAAAATCCGGGGTCAGGATGCACAGTGCGCAGGCTGCAAAGCCTTCCATGCGCTTTTCAGCGCCCTCAAGCTGTATGGTCACCAAATTACGCGTTAGTCGATCCACTTCCACCGGATCATCACTGTTACGAATAGCCTCTACCACGATTGTGTTGTAATTGCGATAGAGATCGGTTTCGGAATCACCATGCGCAAATACTGGCACCTGGGCCCGACGCTGTCGATATTGTTCAAAGGTCATCTCAATCACCTCTAACGCCAGCTGCTTATCAATCCGGGTCGTATCAGCCTTATAGAAAAGTGATTGTGCTAGCTGATGGCCAGCGTATATCTCTCCAAGCCGAAACATTCCCGAGAGTGCCATGATGCCCCGCCAGGTTTTAATGGGCTCTCCGGTGTTAATCCAGCGTGTAGCAATGGTGCCAACCTCAAGAATGAGCAACTCCCAGGCAGGTGAAGAACGAACTTTGGTCATAAGGCTGTCTTCCTGGGCCAGGAAGTGTAAAGCGATAGCTCGGTACACATGTTTTTGCTCAGGATTCTCAGACCCAACTAAATGATCAAACACATGGTGGAATTCCTCAATCAGGCGGCCTTCATCTTTGGCCTGAACCATCTCCTGATAATTTGATTCATACTTGTCTTCTACAATCGCCAGGGGCTGCACTAACTCGATTAGGTTCACACACTGAACATAAAGATTATCCGGCACCCGGAAATGTGCTTTCGCTGCATGGTGATTGATAAATGCAGACAGGCGGTCAGCCATAGCCTTACGGCGATCAATAACCTGGTTCCAGGACAAACCTTCATCGACGACAAGGGCAAGTGCCGGTATATCATTGAGCTTTTCGACGCCCAGCATGGCAGTCAACAAATCCGTTTCACCCGACTGTTGCCCTTGGACATGGTACGCATCATGGTAACCTTGCCGAAATGTGTTGATATCGGCTACAGAGTCAAATTTTTTGAGACTTGATTTAATGCGGCCGATGGCCGTGCGAGCAAGTTTACGGTCGAATTTCTGCGACGCGAATGACGATGGTGAGTTCATGGTTTTTCCTCAAGTAGACAAAGTCCTGACACATAAAAAGTGCCATGTATTGGACCCGGAGTCGTCTGACCCCCTTGAGGTTGGGTAGTAGCCTAACCCTTTTACCGTATCGCGCTTGCCCTGTGATGTCAATACACCTTACCCCAATGACGCTATAACGCTTTTTACAACCTTTTATTAGTTTGGAAAAGGTCCATGAACTGAAGCAGAGTAAGCTGTCAGAATATATTTAAAAGAGGCGCATTTCCTGTTAGTTCATGAAGTTCTCTTAAAGTGATTTCAACTTTCTGTTAAAAAAATCTTTTATAGCAGAGAAGCACACGCATTAAAAACCCGGCCACTGTCACTGTGACTGGATAAGCCGACGGGACCTGCGTTTCTCATTATCTGGCGGCAATTACCGCATCTGCAATTTCCACAAAACCAGCACCTCCCGGGCCACGGGTGATCCACTGTGGAGGTTTCGGGATTTGATCAAGGAAATCTGATACCGTGCTCACTCCCACCGTATGTTCAAAGAATGAAAACATCGGCGCATCATTCGTCGAGTCGCCGCTATACAATACGGCAGAACGTTCGGCATCAATGTCGAGATCGTAATAATCCCTGAGCACTCGTCGGGCCATAGATAACTTGTCATACTCTCCAGACCAACCAAGAATCCAGAGATTGTTTACGGTGGTTGTCGCACCTGCTTGCGTCAATGCGTTAAGTATTAATGAACACTGATGGGCTTCTGGCGGTTTAGCAAAGGCAATGGACGTCATCCTGAAAGGTTGATCGTCGGCAAAATGAGCGGCAGGAATTTCCCTTTTTATCTGTTCCCCAATTTGCGTCAGGCGCTCAGCGACGTCAGGATATTTTTCTGTGCCGTGCCAGAAGAAACGCTCAATGCCATGACCGTCATTTTGCCTCCTGAAAAACACACCGCCATTTTCACCAATGACACCATCAACTGGCCACATCCGTGCCATCTGGTCGCACCAGCCGGCTGGCGCGGCTGTGACCGGTATCACTTTGACTCCCGCGTTCTGCAACCGTTCCAACGCCATATAGGTTTCAGCCGCAAGGCGCCCCTTGTAAGTCAGCGTTTCATCCATGTCTGTGAGAACAAAACGCACATGTTTAAATGTTGACGAATCTGCGGAACAGATCTCTTTCATAAGCACGCTCGAAGACTTGTAGAGATAATAATGGTTTATAATTAAACGACTTATGGAATTATTAAAGTCAAAATCGTACTAAGTTATAATTTTTATTGCGTTATTTACACCTCAGAGTCGCGTTTGGGCGGTGAAGGTGTGCTGGGTGCGGTTCAGATGCAGCATGTTCATACTCACACAACTTAACATCTCCCAACGGCTCTCGTCGAGTCATGGCGTTCTGAATGAAATCGGAGAAATCTTGCGATGACTAGTCGAAAAATTAAACTGTTATTTTATTACAACATGATATCCGGGGTTCTCTCCCCGGATATTTTATCATGACTACTTTCCTGTATTCAGGCAAACTCAGGTGCATGAAGGGAAATATGGTGAGCATGAGGCTCTTCACATTTTAATAGTACGGCATATACCTTTTTTAACTCTTCCATATTTTCATGAAGAAAAGCTCTCAGATTTTCTTCCGAGTCCAGTAGCTCGAGACACTGGGGATGTGTCATATTGGTTAACTCAGGATGATGGTGAGATAATCGTTTTCCGGGAAGATAACCGGAGGTGACATGATGTAATGTCGCTGCTTTAATGTCTGATTTCTTCGCCACGGAAAGAAGATGCTGCGCCAGTTGGGGAGCTAGTAATCTGTGCCAAAAACGTCTGGCACTGGCTTTAGATGCGACTGGAAAATATAATCTTAAAGCGGCTAAAGTCTGGACTGCATCTGCACTCATTTAGAACTCTCCATTGTGACTTCTTTGTCTTTTTTCGGTTGGATTTTTATTTCATTTTCTTCACTTGATAACGCGAAAGATTTCTTCCTGCGAACAGCAGAAATTTCAGAAATGCGTAGCTCAGACGGAACAAGTGTACGGTATCGGCGGCTTTTGGCATGACCGACTCGCTGGGCATGATAAATCCCGGTATGTCCTGAAAAAAGATATGCCGTAAAGCAGCCGACGGCAGAAAATACCGCCATTTCGGTACCGAACAGTTCCATCGCCATAAAGGTTGTCGCAAGCGGGGTATTTGCCGCACCGGCAAACACAGCTACAAAACCTATCCCGGCCATAAAAGCAAATGGCATGTGCAGAAGAGGAGCGAGAGCATTCCCCAGAGTGGCACCAATGTAAAACAGAGGTGTGACCTCACCACCTTTAAATCCTGTCGCCAGAGAAACGATGGTAAAGCTCATTTTTCCCATAAAATCCATCGGATATAGCGGTTCTTTAAAGGCTCGGACAATTTCCGGAATACCGAGACCAATATAACGGTCAGTACCGATAAACCAGACGGCGGCAGCAATCAGTATCCCTCCGAAAAAAGGACGCAAAGGAGCATATTTAATGTAACGTTTAACGATCCCACTAGCCTTTCCGGTCGCGACAGAGAATACCATTCCTGCCAGCCCGAATACGGCACCCGCTATCACAACGGACAGGAAACTCCATATAGTAAATGCCGGGATGAAATCGATGCGGTAATGTGTGTGATGTACCCCCCATGCCAGACAGACCTGATCGGCAAGCACTGCGGCAACCAGACAGGGGAACAGCGCGTCATAACGAATTCGCCCTATTGCCAGTACTTCCATCCCAAAGATAGCACCGGCCATCGGGGTACCGAATACTGACGAAAAGCCCGCGCTCATCCCAGCCATCAGCAGTATCCGACGAGCGTCTTTCTTCACTTTAAACATATGCGTCAACTGATCGGCCAGGGCTCCCCCCATCTGAACCGCCGTCCCTTCGCGCCCTACCGAAGCGCCAAACAGATGCGACATGAGGGTACCGCCCAGAACCAGTGGCACCATCCTTATCGGAACCACCTTTCTCGGATCGTGTATCTCATCGATAATCAGGTTATTGCCAGCGTTGACGGGCTCGCCATACCAGCTGTAAACCAGTCCGACCAGGAGACCTGCCAGTGGAAGCAACCATATCATCCAGGAATGGGATTCCCGCCATGCTGTGGCATTATCGAGTGAGAGCAGAAATACCGCGGATGCAGTACCTGCCAGTAATGCGATAAGACTCGCAGTAACTAACCATGCCCCTATATAGGAAAATAATTCAATTTGATCGTGGTGTTTTAGTCGTTTCATTGGTCCTGGCTCGTGAGTTTCAGGGCTGACCAATGGGGAGTGCAGAAAATAGCCTACAGTACCGACAAAGGTCAGTGTTCTGTAGGCGTCATTAACTGTCAGAAAACAGTGGTTATAAGGAGGAACGCCATCTCCGCCGGGCACTATACCTGTTCTGCCCAACGTTGACCATGATTTTTCCTGCTTCGCCTGCGGAATTAGCCTCCCCTCATTCGCAAAACCGTAACGGATCGCCGGAAAATGGAGTGTTCCGCAGATTGTCTGCCAGTGAAATATTATTCAGGATAGACAGACCAAGATACAGGAAATGAAGATGACAGTTTTTAAATATTGCCACTGCCATCTCCCACCCATCATTAAATTTTGAATAATTTTAAGCTGATTGTTTTAAAAAAAGAGAATACATATTCACCTTTATATTTCCATAACCGGCAGAAAAGAGCATTAGACACCATCCCCGTGATGACACCTCCTATCATATCGAGAGGAAAATGTACGCCAAGATAAATACGTGACCAGGCGACCAGAATACTAATGCCCAACACCACCAGGCCGGTACGTACTGCCTTTGCGCTGATCAGCGCAAGCGCAAAACACACAAAAATGGTCATATGATCACTCGGGAATGAGTAATCTGCCGTATGCGAAAACCAGACATAGCCCAGCGGAACCATAAATGGTCTTGGATGCGGCCAGAAGGTTCCAATAATCAGGCTCAACACTACACCAATGACCATTGTTAACGTTGAGCGAAGCGCCAGTATCTTTCCTTTTTCTTTACCGGCAAACCATAAAAAAATAATAATAAATGGTATGGCATAAATAAGGGTATTCGCAAAAAAATTCGCAATAACCAGAGCTGAATCAGGCGTTCCAGGCTTAGCGTTCATAGCAAGGAAAATTTTTCTGTTCAGAGTTTCAATTTCATTCAGCATAAATGTTAATTACCCAGAAAAAAGAAGCATAATACTGCCTGATTCTTAATATTCACTTAAGAAAAATCCATGATGGCTGGCAGATCCCCCCAGATTCTCACCGTTCATTCTCGCTGAAGCCCTGGAGGGATAGGATGACACCGCGCGTAAGGAATAACCTACACAACAGAGAACAATAATTGATATTGATTTATTGCAACGGTCCATATAAGATTGATCAACAAGGTGATGGTGCTCCACCTTACCCAACCGCCGGTTTCTTTAAAAACCGGATGATGACGCCTGATATACAGTTGAATTAGTCCTTTTATAGGCATGTATGTCAGGTATCGCTATGAAAAATCAAACCACATTACCGCTTACCTCAGAATCTCTCTCTTTTCAAAGAGATAATCCAATCCATGTCTTCGGTCATCGAAATCCTGACAGCGATGCTATCTGCAGCGCGCTGGTTGTGGCTGACTGGCTTAATTACACTGGTCGTCCCGCAACGCCCTGGCGCCTGGGGGATATCACCCCGGAAACCCGTTACATCCTCAATGTCGCGGGTGTTTCACAACCTGATTTACTCACCGCCGACTTGACTGATAAAACCGTATGGCTGGTTGATTTTACGGATGCGGAGCAGGGACCATCCTCGTTGATGGACAGCAACGTCATCGGCATCATTGACCATCATCGTATTGGCACCCTCATTACCCGCAATCCACCGGATGTCTGGGTGCGGGCGGTAGGATGCTGCGGAACCGTAATTCTCTCAATTCTGATGCATGACATTCCGATGCCGATTACGGCATCTCAGGCAGTGTTGCTGATGGGGGCGATCCTCAGTGATACCGTTGCGCTGACTGGCCCCACCACCACCACTCAGGATCAGGAAGCCGTGGCAGTTTTGCGTGAAATCGCCGGTATCGATTATGACCAGTTTGTGACAGGGCTACTGCGTGCCAAAACAGATATAACCGGGCAATCCACATCGGTATTACTCAATCGTGACGCCAAAAATTACCGGATCCATGATGTGCCGCTGTTGTTGTCACAAATTGAGGTACGCGACATGGCTGATATTACTCCCCTGTTGCCCGCGCTGCTGCAGGAAATGGATAAAACCTGTAAAGACAGTTCGCTGGACATGGTTATTTTGATGGTGACAGACATCACCAACCGGAACTCCGTTTTACTTTTTTCAGATAGCAGCCTGACAGGCTCTCTCCAGATGTCGCTGCCCGGTATGACAAGCCGGAAGAAAGAAATCCTGCCCTGGCTGACCGACCACTTCGCTTCTTATAAGAGGTGATTTATGCAAATTTACCGGCATGCCTTATTACTTGTACAGAATGAAACCGATGGTCTGCTGTTGCTTGAGCAGGCAGAACGTCTGGCAAAAGAGATGGGCACCCGTATTACTGTCGGCCATCTCAGCGCTGACTACCGGGAACTGGATTATACCAGTGATTCATTAACTAAAGATCGCCAGTCACACGAAGTTATTGATGCAAAGGCAATGCTGAGCCGTCTGGTGGAGTCCAGCAGTATTGATATCAAAGTCAGGTCCATCGTCAGTATCCATCGTTTCCGGGACGTCGAAGCCGTTGTTCAGCACGAAGATATTGATCTGGTCATGCTGGGGCATAAAAACCGCCTGTTCGGGGTTTTTTCTTCCTACTCTTTCGAATTTATCAATCACCTTTCTGTTGATGTTTTGATTAAACACATTCCAACCCCATAAAAGAAGGTCAAACTTATGAGCTTTAAAATTGAAAATATCGTCGCAAGAGAAATTCTGGATTCCCGTGGTAACCCGACCGTAGAGGTTGAAGTGACTTCTGAGAGTGGCTGTGTGGCTCGTGCCTCCATTCCTTCAGGCGCCAGCACCGGCTCCCGTGAAGCCATTGAGCATCGCGATGGTGACAAAACCCGTTTTGGCGGTAAAGGTGTACAGGATGCGGTCCGCTGCATAAATACCGAAATTAACGATGCCCTGCAGGGCTACGATGTACGCCGCCAGAAAGAAATCGACAACTGCCTGATAACCCTTGATGGCACAGAAAACAAAGGCCGTCTGGGCGCCAATGCGATCCTTGGCGTGTCGCTGGCAGTATCCCGCCTGGCAGCACAACTATCCTCTACCCCGCTCTACCGTTATCTGGGTGGCGTCGGCGCGAATCTGCTGCCGGTTCCCTGTATGAACATCATTAACGGCGGGGTCCATGCCCGCTGGCAGGGCGCTGATTTTCAGGAGTTTATGATTGCACCATGGGGGGCTTCTTCCGTACGTGAAGCTATTCGCTGGGGCAGTGAGGTCTACCAAGCCCTGCGACAGGTTCTGCTGGAAAAAGGTTTATCCACCGGCGTGGGCGATGAAGGCGGTTTTGCGCCGGCCGTTTCCTCAAATCGCCAGCCGCTGGAGCTTATCGTGGAGGCAATTAGCAAGGCGGGATATCGCCCGGGTGAGGATATCGTTATTTGTATGGATCCGGCCTCCAGTGAGTTCTACGCCGATGGGAAATATACCCTGCGTACTGAAAATACCCGGCTCAGCGCCGAGGAAATGACCCGCTACTATGAGCAATTGGTGAAGGATTTTCCGATAGTCCTGATTGAAGATGGCCTGGCGGAAGATGACTGGGCAGGCTGGCAGATCCTGCACCACACGCTCGGCGATAAAGTTGAGCTGGTTGGCGATGATATCTTTGTGACCAATGTGAAATATATCCAGCGAGGTATCGATGAGAACCTGGCCAATGCAGCACTGATCAAACTTAACCAGATTGGCACCCTGAGCGAAACCATTGAAGCCGTTCAGTTGTGTCAGGATAACAACTGGGGAACCTTTATTTCACACCGGAGCGGGGAAACCGTGGACAGCTTCATTGCGGATATGACCGTAGGCCTACGAGCCGGTCATCTGAAAACCGGCGCTCCCAGCCGCGGGGAACGCATTGAGAAATATAATCAACTGATGCGTATTGAAGATGAATTAGGTGATGCCGCCATCTTTGCCGGTAAAACCGCGTTCAAAAAACGCTGATTCCGTCACCCTTCCCGTATGCTTAGCTACGGGAAGGGGTAAGGTGATCCTATGAACGGAAAAATACTCATACTGTCAACAGCAACGGGGATCCTGGCAACCTGTCTGGTTTTCCTGATCGCCGATGTCTTTTTTAACGTACTGCCAGATGATACCAGCGCTGTTGTAATCGCGCTGTTCATCGGGAGCTGCACCCATCTTCTGATGCGCCACCTCCTTGACCGGAGCCCAGGTAAATTCAGGTAATCAGTACAAACAACTGAACGGGTTCAGGTCCTTCAGGTTCAGTCGCTGTTGGTGACCGACAGGTAGTTGCTTATGGGAAAAATTATTTTACTCCGCCATGGAGAGAGTCAGTGGAATCAGCAAAATCGTTTTACCGGATGGGAAGATGTTCCGCTGACGCAGAAAGGAGTGGAGGAAGCCCGGCGCGCAGCAAACCTGATAAAACGGTCGGGGATCATCATTGATGGTGCCTGCACATCCGTTCTGAATCGGGCAATTCATTCACTCTGGCTGATAATGGAAACGCTGAATCAATTGTGGTTACCGGTGGACAAATCATGGCGGTTAAATGAACGCCATTACGGTGCGCTTCAGGGAATGAATAAGGATGAAGCCGCTCAACAAATTGGCCAGAATATCGTTTATCACTGGCGGAGGAGCTATCGTGGCATCCCTCCTCCGTTGCTGGATGCGCCTGCTTTACTTCATCGTGAGGCACGTTATCGCCATGTGTCCCTGACGGACCTACCGGCGGGTGAAAGTCTGGAAATGACGCAGCGAAGGCTGCTGCCTTACTGGCACCACGTCATTGTCCCGCGTGTTGCCAGTGGTGAAACCATGCTGCTGGTCAGTCATGCTAATGCATTGCGTGCGCTAACCATGTTTATTGAGCAGATTGATGAGAACAAGGTTCCCGATCTGCATGTCCTGACGGGTATCCCCGTACTGTATGAAATGAATGAAAATCGGGCCATCACCGCACGTTATTCCCTTGAATGACGGTCTGATGGTGCCCTGATTTCTGCGAGGTGGTATGTACAAATCATTATTCGCGGTAGTGATAGGCGGCTCGATCGGCTGTGTGATCCGCTGGATACTGTCCATGCGTCTCAATGCACTTTTCCCCAATCTTCCACCTGGCACCCTGGTGGTTAATCTGGTTGGCGGATTTATCATCGGTATGGCACTGGCCTTCTTTGTCCGGCAGCCTCACCTCGATCCCGCCTGGAAGTTTTTTATTACCACCGGCTTATGCGGCGGTATGACCACCTTTTCCACTTTTTCAGCTGAGGTGGTAGTTCTACTTCAGAATGGCAATTATGCATGGGCTGTCATTTCCGTACTGACGCACGTAACTGGCTCGCTTTTGATGACTGCAGCCGGTTTTTTTGTAATGACACTGTTGTAAAGGCATATGCGCCATACACTTAACCGGTGCCATGTCTCCGTCAGACTTTTATTATATCGGCATAACAACACGCCTGACCTGCCGGGTCAGTTTTTTCCGGAGAAGGATGTATGGAGATGACCCCTGAGAATAACGTGAAGGGACTTTCCGAAGCCGAGGTGCAGGCCAGGCTGGTGCAATATGGCTATAACGAAGTACGTGAACAGCCTCCGGGCCAGCTGCGTACGATCCTCAAACGTCTGTGGGGCCCCATCCCCTGGATGCTCGAAATTGCGCTGGTACTCGAAGTGGCTCTGGGAAAGACGGTTGAACCCGCCATCATTGCAGGATGGCTCGCTTTCAGTGCGGTCCTTGGCGGCATTCAGGAACGGCGGGCACAGTCAGCACTTGACCTGCTGCGTAGTCGGCTGAAAGTTAATACCAGTGTATGCCGTGATGGCACCTGGCGCCAGATACCGGCCCGAGGGCTTGTCCCCGGTGACTTTATCGTCTTAACGGCGGGGAACCTGGTCCCTGCCGACTGTATGATTGATGAGGGAGTCGTGGATGTTGACCAGGCAGCCCTGACCGGGGAGTCGACCCAGGAGTCACACAACAAGGGTGATACTCTCTATTCAGGATCGACGATTACACGCGGTAAGGCGACAGGAACCGTCACCGCCACCGGTACCCGAAGCTACTTTGGGCGTACGGCAGAGCTGGTACGAACGGCCAGCTCTGCCAGCCATCTTGAACAGCTTCTGTTCGCTGTTGTGCGCTATCTTGTGACCATTGACGCCGTGCTTGCGGTCATTCTGGCCGTTGTTGCACTCTGGCGCGGTGAAGATTTGTTGCCCCTCGTCCCCTTTTTTCTTGTTCTCATTATTGCGACCGTCCCGGTGACAATGCCGGCAGCCTTTACGGTCGCCAATGCAGTGGAAGCCCGGCGACTGGCGAATCAGGGGGTACTTGTCACCGGCCTGTCAGCGGTACAGGAAGCGGCAACCATGGATGTGCTGTGTATCGACAAAACCGGTACACTGACCAGAAACCAGCAGTCAGTTGCCGGCATAACGGCGCTTCCGGGAGAGAATGAGGACGAGGTACTGGCCTGGGCTGCCGCAGCCTGCGACGAAACGATGCAGGGGCAACTTGAGATGGCGATTCTGGATGCGTTACGACGCCGGGGGGGAATGCCGCACATCCGTGAGCAATTCATCCCGTTCGATCCTGCCACGAAACGTTCCGAAGCCCGTGTGTGTTCAGACAATGACGGATCGTCCGTTCACGTCATTCTGGGTTCACCGATGGTCGTTGCATCACTCGCCGAATCTCCTCCTGAGTTCACCACGATCCAGCAGGCCATGGCGGCGTCCGGCGCCAGGATCCTGGCAGTCGCAACCGGCACCGACGGCCATCTCCGTATCCGAGGGTTGCTGGCACTAGCCGATACACTACGCGATGATGCCGCAGCCCTCGTCAGGGATATCCGGGCACTGGGTATCAGGATAATCATGGTCACCGGTGATACGGTTGATACCGCCAGAGTTATCAGCCGCCAGGCAGGACTCGGTGACCGCTTCGGCGATGCAGCCAGGGACCTGCAGGCACCTCTCCACTTTGATGGTTTTGCTAACTTCTATCCGGAGGAAAAATTCCGTCTGGTGCAGTCCCTGCAACAAACGGGCTGTATAGTCGGCATGACGGGTGACGGTGTGAATGATGCGCCGGCACTGAAACAAGCCGGAGTGGGCATTGCCGTACAAACAGCGTCTGACGTGGCAAAAGCAGCTGCTCAGGTGGTATTGACCCACCCCGGGTTAGACGGTGTTGCCGCCGTCGTATCAGGGGGCCGCTGTGTGTTTCGCCGTATGCTGACCTGGACAATAACGAAAATAGCCCGGACCGTTGAGCTGGCGGCCCTGCTGACCATCGGCTATATCGCGACAGGATTCTTCGTCACACCGCTGGTTCTGATTGCCGTGATTGTGGTTCTCAATGATGTGGTGACCATCACGCTGGCGACAGACCGGTCATGGATTTCTTCATCACCGGAAAGATGGAACGTTGGTGAAATTGCCAGGCTGGGAGGTGTCCTGGCCGCAGGCTGGCTGGTTCTGGCATTCATTATCCTGTGGTTCGTCCTTACCAGGTTGCAGCTTCCCGTCCCACAAATCCAGGCCCTGATGTTCGCCTATCTGATGTATACGGCCCAGATGACGATTTATCTTTCACGAACGCCGGGCCGCTGCTGGTCACTCCGGCCGGGCCGGTTTGTTGTGTTGGCCACGGTGGGCAATATCATCATTGCCACCGTACTGGCTGCCGGTGGTTTTCTTATGACGCCGGTTTCACTGACACTGCTGGTCATCATGTTTGCTCTGGTTTTGCTGGCCACCCTTCTGCTCGATCAGATCAAGATATGGCTCTTCGCCAGAAGACCTGTTGAGGACTCACCGAAAAGCTGAACACAGATTATAACCGTTCGCCATAGCCTGAACGGTTATCGCCTGTCGGGCTATGTGGGGGCATTCAGCTGCGTTCAGCGGGTTGTGCCGGAGGCGTGAAGACCTCCCGGTAGAGGTCTTCACCATAGCTGGTATCCAGTGGTGTCCCTTCCGTCATGCGGAACGTTCTTTCACCATCATCACGCCTCTCCGCGCACAGATAAACCGTATCCTGGTGATACTCCTGATAAAATGCGCAGGCAAATTCCGACGTGTGTGTGACGAAAAACAGCTTCACATGACACTCTGCCAGCGCGGTCACTATCCCCCTGATAATACCGGCTCCTTCCCGGCTGTTGGTGGCGGCAAACGATTCATTAAACAACACCAGATCATCCGGCTTCAGTTCGCTAACGATATCCCGCATGCGTCTGAGCTCTTCATCAAGCTTTCCGCTGACCATATGGCTGTCTTCTTCACATTTATAATGAGTAAAAATCTGCCGGCAGATATCGGAACTGAAACATTCAGCAGACACAAACATTCCCGTCTGCATCATTATCTGAGCCAGGCCAATGCTGCGCAGGAACGTTGATTTTCCACCCTGGTTAGCCCCGGTAATAATAAAGGTATTTTTATTATCCGTTTTCAGGGTATTACTGATGACAGTATCCGGAGAGGTCAGCGCCAGACAGGTATCAAATAATGAATCAAAGACCAGATGGCGCTCCCTTTTGTAGATCGGAACCGGAAAACACTGTGGCACATTCCGGTGATTCAGCACCTCAGCAAGATTCAGGCAGGCGATATAGAAACCCAGCTCAGCACGCAACGCGCGAAAGAAATTGAGCAGATGTGCTGTAGACTGAGCCATTGCGCTGGCAACCAACACCAGTCCTTCATCCTGCAGGTCACTGAGTGCCCTGAACCCATTTTCATCCCGGGGAGCAATCTGTACCGTATAATGTTCCGGTTTGCGGGAAAACAGACGCCGGAACCAGTTTCTGCTCTCCGCGGCAGGCTGGCGAAGAACATAGGCCTCCCCCCGGTTTCCCGCCCCCAGTCTGGCGCTCAGCAATACCCCTTTTTTAAATGTCATCTGCCTGAGGTGTTCCTCGATCACCTCAAGGTATTCATCATTCAGCTCCTGCATAATCATGACAAACAGGCGTTCCATACCGGGTGAGGCGACATGAAGAAGGTTTTTCTCCGCTATTCCCCTGACCTTACGTAAATTGTCCAGCAGAAAACGGGTGAACGAAATGGACTGATGAAGAATGGCGGAAGGGTATCGCCCGAAAATACCGTAATGGAGTTTTTCCTTTTCCATTAACAGGCAGTCCACCACAATTTTATAAAATTCCCTGAAAATTTCAGGATTGTAGAGACAATCGCGCAGGATAGCCTGCCGGTATTCAATATCCTGTACCTCGGTCAATGGTTGTGAACACGCTTTTCTCACCACCGAATACAGAAAATCATCCCCACCGGAAAGCGCCTGAAAGAGGACATCCAGCTCAAGGTCTTTAGTCAGAAGGGTAAAGTGGGCAGGAAATGATTCATCCACGATAAAATCATCATGTTTATACATCAGGTATGCTTTCATCCGTTTAACCCCGCTTTTATTTTTTCGTAGGTCAGCCCATATTTCTGCACCAGGGTGACCGACCATGCCACGCCATCAGCAGGTTTCCTGATAATTTTATAGGTCCGGGAGGCCTCATTATCCTCTTCCACCGTACTCATCATGCTGACGACTGACGTATCCAGTGCCGTCAGTTCATCGATAAACGTCACGCAGATACAAATGGCATCCAGCGCGATGACCTTTTCAATGATCCGGGTACCCAGAAAAATCGCATCGTGTGAGGTTGTGGAGGTGAATATCTCATTCATAATGATGAGACTGCGGGTAGTGGATTTATCCGGCACTGTTGCAAATAGTCGGTGGTGATAAACTTATCATCCCCTTTTGCTGATGGAGCTGCACATGAACCCATTCAAAGGCCGGCATTTTCAGCGTGACATCATTCTGTGGGCCGTACGCTGGTACTGCAAATACGGCATCAGTTACCGTGAGCTGCAGGAGATGCTGGCTGAACGCGGAGTGAATGTCGATCACTCCACGATTTACCGCTGGGTTCAGCGTTATGCGCCTGAAATGGAAAAACGGCTGCGCTGGTACTGGCGTAACCCTTCCGATCTTTGCCCGTGGCACATGGATGAAACCTACGTGAAGGTCAATGGCCGCTGGGCGTATCTGTACCGGGCCGTCGACAGCCGGGGCCGCACTGTCGATTTTTATCTCTCCTCCCGTCGTAACAGCAAAGCTGCATACCGGTTTCTGGGTAAAATCCTCAACAACGTGAAGAAGTGGCAGATCCCGCGATTCATCAACACGGATAAAGCGCCCGCCTATGGTCGCGCGCTTGCTCTGCTCAAACGCGAAGGCCGGTGCCCGTCTGACGTTGAACACCGACAGATTAAGTACCGGAACAACGTGATTGAATGCGATCATGGCAAACTGAAACGGATAATCGGCGCCACGCTGGGATTTAAATCCATGAAGACGGCTTACGGCACCATCAAAGGTATTGAGGTGATGCGTGCACTACGCAAAGGCCAGGCCTCAGCATTTTATTATGGTGATCCCCTGGGCGAAATGCGCCTGGTAAGCAGAGTTTTTGAAATGTAAGGCCTTTGAATAAGACAAAAGGCTGCCTCATCGCTAACTTTGCAACAGTGCCACTTTTTGTGGTGTTTAAATAAAACATTGGGCACCAAAACATATCCAAAAGATGCAAATTTCGTTACCATGAAAACACAAAGGTGTCAGAGAAAGAATCTCGGTCCACCTATAGTTCAAGTCCGACAGGCTGCTAACCGCAGCGATTTGCCGACCTTGCGCGCCTGCATATGCCTGCGCGGGCGACGGTGCAAAAATCGCGCGCATGCTGCGAATCGAACGAACCAAAACCGCAATAGAACACACCGTCCAGGGAGCAAGCAATGCGAACCAACATGCCAGTAACAAATTCCGAGTACATCTTGAAGGACACGGAAACGATCGTTTCCAAGACTGATTTGAGCGGGAATATCACCTACGTTAACCAGGATTTCTGCATTATCAGCGGCTTCTCGGAAGAAGAACTAATTGGATCGCCGCAAAATATCGTGCGTCACCCGGATATGCCGGCTGAGGCGTTCAAAGATTTCTGGAGCACTATCAAGGCCGGCAAAGCGTGGACTGGCCTGGTGAAAAATCGCTGCAAGAACGGCGATTATTATTGGGTCGAGGCCAATGTCGCGCCCATGCTGGAAAACGGCAAAATGGTCGGGTACACATCGATTCGCGTCAAGCCCAGCCGGGAGCAGGTAGCTGCCGCTGACAAAGCCTATCGCACGATCAAAAGTGGCAGCAACGAACTTCAGGTGCACGAAGGCTCGGTCGTCGCGCGCTCATTCTTCCGGCGCTTCGACTGGCTGGCGATCCTGTCGATCAGATCGAAAATCATGCTGTCGTCCGGGCTGCTGACGCTTCTGTTCATTGCAAACCTGGTCTTCTCGGCTTCTGGAAACAAGCAATTCGACGCATGGTCGAGCGCCGCTTCCATCCTCGGCATCGTCCTGGGCCTGGTGTCTGGATTCCTGCTGTACCGCGCCGTCGTCGTGCCGCTGCAAAACGTCAAGCATGACATCGAACGGATGAGCGCGGGCGACCTGAGCGCCAAGATCGACGCCAATGGCGACGATGAGCTGGCGCAGATGATCCAATCGCTGCGCGTGCTGCAAACTAATGTGAAGCTATTGGTCGGCCAGATCAAGGAAGCGACCGATGTCGTCAATAGCGACGCCGCGGAAATCGCAACCGGCAATGCAGACCTGTCGGCCCGCACCGAATCGCAGGCTAGCTCACTGGAGGAAACCGCTTCCTCGATGGAAGAACTGACCAGCACCGTGAAACAGAACGCCGACAATGCACGCGAGGCAAACCGACTGGTTGCGTCTGCATCCGAAACTGCGATAAAAGGCGGCCAGGCGGTCGGCCAGGTGGTCGGCACGATGGGGTCAATCAAGGAAAGCTCCCGCAAGATCGTCGATATCATCGGCGTCATCGACGGCATCGCGTTCCAGACCAACATCCTGGCCTTGAACGCAGCAGTCGAGGCCGCGCGCGCCGGCGAACAGGGCCGCGGCTTCGCGGTGGTAGCCGCCGAAGTGCGCAATCTTGCACAACGCTCGGCAGGCGCCGCCAAAGAAATCAAGTCCCTGATCAGCGACTCGGTCGAGAGAGTCGAGGCTGGCAGCAAGCTGGTCGACGATGCCGGCAAGACGATGGATGAGATCGTCACACAAGTCAAACAGGTTGCCGGCTACATGAGCGACATCACCTTGGCCAGCCAGGAACAAAGCGAAGGAATCGAACAAGTCAATCAAGCGATCACGCAGATGGACGAGGTGACGCAGCAAAATGCGGCGCTGGTCGAACAAGCGGCAGCCGCTGCCGAGGAAATGCAAAGCCAGGCAGGAAAACTGGCCCAGCTGGTCGACAGTTTCAAACTGGTCTCCGGTGCACAGGCAACGCGAAGTGGCAACACGCAGCCTGTTGCCATACGCGCGCCCACCCCGGTTGCACGCAAGCCTGTTGCCGCGATCCGGACGGCAACCCCGAAAAAACTTGCTCTAACCGGCAGGCGGTAGTGCGGTAACTAGAACCAACATTTGAAACATTGCTGAATGGCGCGTCATCACCGCTTATTCTGGGAGAAATGAAATGCTAAACTCATTTACGTAGGAATCCTTGCGGTCCCCCATGACCGAACAGTTCGACGCCAAGTCGGCCGAGATTCGCGCGATGCTCAACAACCAACTCGAACCAAAGCACACGGCCGAGATCCGCGAGCGCATGCTGGCGGCGGGCTTGCCGATATAAGCCATCATTTGCAGTTAGCGTGAGCCGACGGCGGTGAAATGCGAGCTGGCGCCATCGACTGCAAGCTCGTTTGCAGATATTGAGAGCATGTGCGCTCCGTCATTTGCAGTTAATTCGAGCCGAAACCGGTGTCAAATGCGAGCACGGCCGATTTCAAACGCGAGCCGCTACAGCTAAGCCCCTCCTTTTTTTTAACAGTGGCAGGGACTGCTAAAAATGAATGATGGTAGGCGGGATTTCTCAATAAGGAACTAACATGGCTGACTGGTTTATTGCGACTGAGGGCACTGTTGCAAAGTTAGCGATGAGGCAGCCTTTTGTCTTATTCAAAGGCCTTACATTTCAAAAACTCTGCTTACCAGGCGCATTTCGCCCAGGGGATCACCATAATAAAATGCTGAGGCCTGGCCTTTGCGTAGTGCACGCATCACCTCAATACCTTTGATGGTGGCGTAAGCCGTCTTCATGGATTTAAATCCCAGCGTGGCGCCGATTATCCGTTTCAGTTTGCCATGATCGCATTCAATCACGTTGTTCCGGTACTTAATCTGTCGGTGTTCAACGTCAGACGGGCACCGGCCTTCGCGTTTGAGCAGAGCAAGCGCGCGACCATAGGCGGGCGCTTTATCCGTGTTGATGAATCGCGGGATCTGCCACTTCTTCACGTTGTTGAGGATTTTACCCAGAAACCGGTATGCAGCTTTGCTGTTACGACGGGAGGAGAGATAAAAATCGACAGTGCGGCCCCGGCTGTCGACGGCCCGGTACAGATACGCCCAGCGGCCATTGACCTTCACGTAGGTTTCATCCATGTGCCACGGGCAAAGATCGGAAGGGTTACGCCAGTACCAGCGCAGCCGTTTTTCCATTTCAGGCGCATAACGCTGAACCCAGCGGTAAATCGTGGAGTGATCGACATTCACTCCGCGTTCAGCCAGCATCTCCTGCAGCTCACGGTAACTGATGCCGTATTTGCAGTACCAGCGTACGGCCCACAGAATGATGTCACGCTGAAAATGCCGGCCTTTGAATGGGTTCATGTGCAGCTCCATCAGCAAAAGGGGATGATAAGTTTATCACCACCGACTATTTGCAACAGTGCCAAAAATACCCTCAGCAATTAGTGTACTGAGGGTATTGTTAACCATCCGTAGGATCGTTCAACTGATCAATGCCTTAACTGATCGGTGTTATCCCGATTGGGAGGCTTTACAAAATAGCTCATTTTTATCTTACGCTTGCGCTTTCTTAGGCAAAGAAAAGTGCAGTAAGGCATAGCCAAGTAATGCTGCTGTCGTAGAACCCATTAAGATACCGAGTCGAGCATAGGTATCAAATTCAGGACTTACATTTCCGAACGCTAAAGAGGAAATGAAGATAGACATTGTAAAGCCAATACCACACAACACAGATACCGCAAAGATATGCTTGAAGTTAACGCCTTCAGGTAACTTAGCAACGCCCATTTTTACCGCTGCCCAGCTAAAGGTAAAGATACCTAGAGGCTTACCAACCAGTAGACCCAAAGCAATACCGAGTGGCAGCATTGAAGTTAGACCTGACATCGATACGCCTTCTAACGAAATCCCCGCATTGGCAAATGCGAATAGAGGCAGAATACCAAATGCCACGTATGGGTGAAGCGCGTGCTCCATATGTTTAAGTGGAGAATGTTCGCCCTGCTTTCCCTTTAGTGGGATAGCAAAACCAATCACTACACCTGCCAATGTTGCGTGAACACCAGATTTAAGCACCGCGAACCATAAGATCGCACCGACGATCATGTATGGCGTAAGTTTTGTTACTTCCTTCGCATTCAACATGAATAGGACACCAGTCATGATGAAGCCAACAAGCAACGCCATGGTCGACAGGTCACCGGTGTAAAATAGCGCGATAATAACAACTACACCTAAATCATCGATGATAGCAACCGCCAGCAAGAACACTTTTAGGCTTACTGGTACACGCTTACCTAATAACGCCATGATACCTAAAGCAAAAGCGATATCTGTCGCCGCTGGAATTGCCCAACCAGAAATCGCCTCAGGATCGTTGGCATTAAAGGCTACGTAAATAAGAGCAGGAGTTAATATACCGCCAACCGCTGCAATCGCAGGGAAAATTGCGGTTTCTTTTGATTTTAACGCACCTTCAAGCAGCTCTCGCTTAACTTCAAGGCCAATGAGTAAGAAGAAAACAGCCATTAGGCCGTCATTAATCCAGTGAGAAACTGACATACCAAATACATAAGTATGCAGTACAGATTGATAAGTTTCGCCCAGCGGTGAGTTAGCAATGGTCATCGCAATTGCCGCGGCAATCACGAGAAGAATACCACCAGCTGATTCCATTTTGAAAAAGTCACGAATGACATCGTTCATGGTTTCGTCCTTATATTTATTATCTTAATAAACGATTAACAAAGAATGATAAGAGTGTATAGCGGTCGAAAACTTTAGAATAATTGAATCGCCACGGATAATCTAGACACTTCCGAGCCGTTGATTGGACTGACCCCACGCCCGTAGACAAATTCTGTCCTCACGACGAGGCCTGTTCGAAGGCCTCCGGACTGACGCCGCCGAGGTGACTGTGGCGCCGGGCCCGGTTGTAGAACACTTCAATGTAATCGAAGATATCCGCCCGGGCTAGATCCCGGGTTTTGTATATTCTCTTCCTGATGCGCTCTTTTTTCAGTGAACTGAAGAACGATTCGGCCACCGCATTATCCCAGCAGTTGCCACGCCGGCTCATGCTCGGGACCAGGTTATTAGCCCGGCAGAAGGGTGATGCTGCCAACTTACTGATTTAGTGTATGATGGTGTTTTTGAGGTGCTCCAGTGGCTTCTGTTTCTATCAGCTGTCCCTCCTGTTCAGCTACTGACGGGGTGGTGCGTAACGGCAAAAGCACTGCCGGACATCAGCGCTATCTCTGCTCTCACTGCCGTAAAACATGGCAACTGCAGTTCACTTACACCGCTTCTCAACCCGGTACGCACCAGAAAATCATTGATATGGCCATGAATGGCGTTGGATGCCGGGCAACCGCCCGCATTATGGGCGTTGGCCTCAACACGATTTTCCGCCATTTAAAAAACTCAGGCCGCAGTCGGTAACCTCGCGCATACAGCCGGGCAGTGACGTCATCGTCTGCGCGGAAATGGACGAACAGTGGGGATACGTCGGGGCTAAATCGCGCCAGCGCTGGCTGTTTTACGCGTATGACAGGCTCCGGAAGACGGTTGTGGCGCACGTATTCGGTGAACGCACTATGGCGACGCTGGGGCGTCTTATGAGCCTGCTGTCACCCTTTGACGTGGTGATATGGATGACGGATGGCTGGCCGCTGTATGAATCCCGCCTGAAGGGAAAGCTGCACGTAATCAGCAAGCGATATACGCAGCGAATTGAGCGGCATAACCTGAATCTGAGGCAGCACCTGGCACGGCTGGGACGGAAGTCGCTGTCGTTCTCAAAATCGGTGGAGCTGCATGACAAAGTCATCGGGCATTATCTGAACATAAAACACTATCAATAAGTTGGAGTTATTACCGAGCTCTCCATGATTTATATGCAGAACTTCAGCGAATTTGGCCACAGGTGGAAGAGTATTATACTCAGATGCCAACATACCAAATGGAACGTGAGTTTTACGCTGAACTCGTGCAAATAAAGATAAAGGCTGAAGAGTACCTACGTAGAACTAAGCAGGAACAATAAAACAATTCGTTTTTGGGGAGCCCGGTGGGCTCCTTTTTTGTGATGGTTCAATCCGGTGACGTGGGGTTACCGAGCTGGCGCATTCCCACGATTCGCACCTGATGGATTACCGGTTTTACTTGGTCAGTTCTAACCGGCGCTGATAACGCTCCCAGCGCATGACGAGATTCGCCGGGTCTATCGGACGGCAAAGCCCGGTAATCACATGGCCATCGTATTGCTGCAAATCGGGATCTTCGGCCTGCGCGACAGGGTCAACGTGGACGGTCAACGTCTCCGGGCAAATGGCAAGGACGTTGTCGTCAAACAGCCGGTGCAGATCGATACGAAGCAGCAAGCCATTACTCCAGTGATCCAGACCACCAGCACTATGCTCTACCAGGTGTGCGGCCTCTGTCCTGCGGCGTAAGCTTGCTCCTGTAATCACGCAGCGGTCGTTACAGTTTCGACGGACGGTAGCAGCGAAATCAGCCTGATCCGGCCTGGTCACCACGCAGGTTGTAGAGCCTTCACGTTTAGGGTGCGCCAGGGGCGCAACAGACGGTTCCTGCATGGAGACGCGGGATTGTTCAACTTCGACGGAGATCAGGGCTGGCTGGGGTGCTGGCTGCGATTCTCGCACTACATCGTGCGTAATGCCGTTGGTTTCCGCTTCTTTAAGCTTTCCGACCTGGCTTGCTGCGGCCAGCGCACGGTCACGCGCTTCCTGCTTTTCTTCCTTCGTCCATTTACGTTTGGCAGGTTCGTGTGTGGGAGCCGGGAGATTATCTGGTTCATTGACCGGCACAGGGTCAACCATCTTTTTGCCTTGCATTGACTCAGCCATAAACCGGCGAGCCAGCACATCAGCGCGTAGTCCCGTATCGCGATGCTCATAAAGATAGGTGCGAAATTCCGTCACACGTCCGCCCACCAGCTTAATGGCCTCACTCATTCCGGCCTTGTTGATGGAAGCGCTACTGGTTTTCAGGTTGGGCAAACCGTACTGACGTGGGTTTTCTTTCTGGGTGCTTTCAGCGCCGGTCAGACGGCTCTCTCTGATTTTTCCATTATGCCGGGTCGGTGAATCGCCATTCGGATGTTCAGGAGATCGCCAGGTGTCTGCGGGAGGCGTATACGTTGTACCGTTCTTCTGGGCCATGTAGGCGAGCACTTCCCGCATATCAACACGGGTCTTTTTGCGCTCGGCAATACCTTCATCAATCTGACGTTCAAGATCCGCTCGCTTCTCTTTGTGCAGGCGGCGCGATTCCAGTACGGTTTCGTTATCATTCAGGCGTTCTACTATCTCACCGGTATTTAAATTCTGGTTTGCCAGTTCGCGCACCATGCTCAGCACTAAATCGCCCATTGGATGCCGGGTTGTGATACCCAGGCGCTCAAACGCCCGGTTGGTGATCTCGTTTCTGCGGGTTTGATTGGCCAGTTCCGTGATCTTCTTCAGGCGCTCGATTTCGGCAAGCTGTGCCCGCTTCATCAATTCGCTGCCGGTTAGCATGGCAACAATCTGAACCTGACTCTCACCCTTCAGTAAGTGCTCGGTGATGAATGTAGAAAGAGCTGCCCGCCCACCGTGATTTTTAGGGATACCCAGCGTGGCCAGAATGTCTCTCTTTAGAATATTACGCAGGTTAGCGGCCTTTTTTTCCGCTTCATGTTTGGCCTGCATGTCCCGGCTATGCTGCTTACGTTCGGCCCGGGTTTTCTTCACCTTCACTTTCGTCGTCACTACTCTTTACCTGGCAGGGCATCATCATCATTGATACCGGTCGCGGAGGCCTGCGGTCGTTACCTATCCCCCGCCGCTGGCCGCACATTTGATGGCGAGAGTATACCTGCTCTGTCGGCAGCGCGTCTTTTCTTGTCTTCATATATGCAAAATTAGTCCAACATACAAAAGCGATCAGGGTCAACACCCCCGCGTCCACCCTGCAAAGCGCCCTTGACCTTAATACCCACTGAAACCCTCGCGCCCCCGGCCCCTCTTTTTTTTCTCTTTTTTTCTCTCTTTTTCTCATATTTTCTCGCATGGCTCATCCAGCGACCGGAGTCCCTATGTGGGGTTTGCAGGAACCGGACGGAAAGACCGGCACGGCCCGGTTGCCGCAGGCGGGGGAAATGGCCAGACCGGGCACGGCGGTTTCTTTTTAAAATGGTGGGCCCGGGCAGAATGGTTACCCCGGGCACGGGCCCGATCCTGAAAACGACACGGAGGTTTCAGGTACGGCTCCCCTTTCTGCCCCAAGCGAAGCGCAGGGGCAGAAAGGGGAAGTTTATTTGTATGTTGGACTAATAGAGGGTGATGTACGTGAATTCTGCCCGGGTTTTCCCGGCGATTATCCCGGAATCCATCACCGATATTCTTCCCTTTATCCTAATACCGGTGATGGCCACCGGCACAAAATGCAGGGTGTTCCGGCCCGGCGAAGATGCGGCCGCAAACCAGCACGAAAGTGTCGGTCGGAAAAAGGTGAAGCCAATGCTGGTGGCCGCACGGAATTCAGGCGGGCACTCGACGTTACTCACCCACGACTCCGGGTTAACGGTTCGACTCCGGGTAGCCTGGCCCGGGTGAAGCCCGGGGCAGGCTACCCTGTTTTTGTATGTTGGACTATTTTGACGGGTACTGGAGCAAACCACTCTGCCACACGATATGGCATTTAGTTACCGCTCTTGCGGTTCATGGATGAAATAGTCGGTTCTGTCAGGAGGGAGTCAGGGAAATGTGAAGAACCGAAATGGCCACGCTGAAAGATCATGTAGCCAGTTCAGATAAGCAAATTGAGTTAACGCCCTCGCTCATACCGCACCAGCTCTTCAGGTTTAGACAACCACTCTGTAATCTGGTGATCATGCATTGACGTATCGTATTCAAAGTCTGGCGGATAATACATATCGCCAACAAACCACTCTTCCTGCTTTAATTCATCCTCATCTATATCACAACCGCTATCAAGCCAGTCCCATCGGCCTCTTTTGTTAAAAATCACTCTCCCATTCGGCATAAAAGCTCCTTATTCAGTCAGATGGTTACGGTCTCGATATCTCGATGCCAGGTTAACATCGTTCACCAGTTTTACCACGGCTGGACGTTCGGCTTCAGTCCAGGAATCAGGCTGATAGTACACCCGCAGCGATTATCATCAAACTACTTCGCCTCTCAATCCCGCGCTCTCAAATTTCTGTTATGCATCATGCCAGAGTACAATATGAGGACACTATCGCCGGAATATTACCGACCGCCCCGACGATTAACGTTACCGGCCTAAGCTGAGGAAAATGGTTCTATGAAGTCATTTCTGATCAAAATGTCAAACGCGCATAACGAACACATCCGGGAAGTCGCTTCCGTGGATGAAGCTATTCGTATCGCATCCGAAAGAGCAAATGAAGGTTTCTGGCTTCCACCCAGCCGGGTCTGCGAAATGAGCAAGGAACATGAAGGCCGGTATACAGTCGGTGATGATGGCTGGTTCCGCCCCATCGAGCTGGCGGTTCCAGTCGAAATAGAAGAAGTGAAGTCGTCCTACGGGAACGGTGGTTACGACATGATTTCCGTAGGCAAATGGATCCAGACTCAATCAGGCTGGCAACCGTCACCGGCTGTCTGACTCTCCTTTTGTTTCGGTGGGGCTAGAGTGCCCCACTATTCTTCCGCTTTACGCTCGCGTTTTTCTTTGTCGCACTTCACTTTTTCATAAGCCTTGCCAAACCACTTAGGCTCTTTTCCCATCCCCGAATAAGATAGTCCTTCCGGCAGACTCTTCCAGAACACCGTTATCGCCTCGGCAAATTCTCTAAACTGTTCCTCGGAAACTTCAAGTTCTTCGTGGCGAGCTGGTCTCTCTTGCGGATAACCTTCGCATTGCCATACTGAGTAGTACTCCGGGTGAGCATTAACCAGTTTCTGGTGGGCATCACCATCTCCATGTTTATAAACGTTGACAACCTGATGACATGCACTGATTAACGGGAAACATGGCATGTTTCGTACTTCAATACCCAGCCATTCCATCAAATCCATAAGCCTCGGAAAACTGAGGTTCCAGATCAAATCTGATATCACAACCATGTCGAGCCACCGCCAGCTTCTGGCCTCCCGGATAAGCAGATCTCGTAATGCCTTGTCAAACTGGTGGTACATCCCAGCGGTCAGGGAAAGCGTGACCGTGACCTTCATTTCCCGCAACGCAACCCAGTGGCAAGCTTCAATCTGTTCAATATTCTCGTATACGTCACTTTCGTCGTGGTAATCAGGATTGAACCAGTCTCCAGCTGACTCTATAAATGACTCGCCTTTCTTTGTCGCTTCACTCCTGATCTCCACATCACTGAACTGCGACAGCAAACGTTCCTGCGCTTGTTCAGCGTAAAAAAGATGCGGGTTAAGCACCCACGGTCGGTCAATTGCCGCAAAGAAAAAGATGTTCCATCTCGGGTCGATAATTTCTTTTTCAGCATCAACAGCTGGCGCTGATACACTGCGGTTTGATTGTTTTTTTCTACCCATACCACTATCCAAATTAAAAACAGACGAAAAAAAACCGTCCAGCTGGACGGTTAATATCAAAATATCCTTCAGAAGTCTGACACGGGTCAGGCGCTAACCCGGGCAGTCGCTACTCACTAATTAAACCCCGCATAGGGGAAAACAATATTTTGATACTCCGACAACGCACCCCGCGATGGGGGAAGGTATGTCAGGCCAGTCTAACAAACCCAAAGCTCGTTGCAACCGCCAATCAGTGACTTAATCCTGGCAATCCTGATCATCAGTTTCAGTTCCGCAACTTAAGTAATCCATATTTAAAAACATTTTGTTCCCCGAGCCTGCCAATGCAGACAGACCTGAGATTTTACAGATCACGACAATCGACGGTACGCGTTTATAAATCTCGATTTCGCTTTCCCAACTTGACGCAAGATACCTTTCAAGCTGAAGTTCAGGGGTTACATCAACAGGTTGAATTCTGACCACAAAACCGTCTTTTCGCCCCTCATTGCGAAGAGATGTTAGCTGTTTTATCTCTGCATCGTTGAGTGTGGAAAATTTACGGCCATTAAGAATATGAGAGCAAAAATTGAAGCCAGTGATATGAGATGAGCCACCAGTTATCGATTCCAAAATGCTTGCATATTAGCTATCTGGGGGTTAGGCTCGCCTGTTTGCGGAGTGGATTCACATAATTCAAGGAGTCTTTCCAATTCCGATTTGGAATCACCCATACCCAATTCATTGCAAGGAAAAACATTGTGATTATTATTCATGAAAACTTGTCAACGCCAAGATTTATGGCCGTTTTTCGCCATTTTTAATGTCCGCTATTTGATCACTTCTGTTGTCCGCTTTCCGCCATTTCATCATCACTGATTGGCGTTGCGTTTTTAGCCAGCACTCCGGCTTTGCGTTTTTCCTTCAACCGGTAACTTTCTCCTTTTATATTCACTGTGGTTGAGTGGTGCAGCAGCCGATCCAGGATCGCCGTTGCCAGCACGTTATCGCCGAACATCTCTCCCCAGTCTGCGAAGCCTTTGTTTGATGTCAGGATTATGCTCGCTTTTTCATACCGGCGATTCAGCAGGCGGAAGAACAGACTGGCTTCCTCTCTGTTCATCGGCAGGTAGCCTATTTCGTCCAGGATTAGCACACGCGCATAGCTCAGCTGTTGTAGCTGACGCTCCAGCCGGTTTTCCAGCTTCGCTTTCATCAGCGTTGCTACCAGTCTGTCGAGTGGCATGAACAACACCCTGTGACCTGCATCCGCCGCTTTCACGCCGAGGGCTACAGCCAGGTGGGTTTTCCCCACTCCGGGAGGACCCAGCAGGATCACGTTCTCACTGCGTTCCACGAACGCCAGACCGGCCAGCTCCCTGACGACCTTACGATCGATGCCTGGCTGGAAGCTGAAGTCGAACTGCTCCAGCGTTTTGACCCACGGCAGACGAGCCTGCTTCAGCCGGGACTCCATACCGCGCTGATGCCTGCCGTTCCATTCCTGCTGCAGCGCCATGTACAGGAACTCCCGATAGTTCAGCTCTTTTTTAGCTGCCTGCTCCAGCAGACTTTCCACGTGATAACTCAGGTGCTCCATTTTCAGGCGACTCAGCAGCGCTTCAAGTTCATGCATCACAGCAGCTCCTCATACGCACTCAGTGGACGATGCTCCACCATGCTGACCTGCTGCCAGAGCGGGGCATGATGTTCCGGCACCGTTTGCCAGCCAGATGATGCTGAACAGAGCCGGTGTGATGCCACCTGCTGCTCATTACTGTAGATCCGCAACTCATCATCCAGCGATATGCGTATCGAGACCGGCTGGCCACACAGCGTTTCGGGAACGCTGTAGCGATTGCCGCCAACCTCGATATAGCTGTCCCAGGAGACATGGCGGATGTCGAAGTAGCTGGTATCGAAGTCCGTATCAGGCAACGGCTGCAGATGTTCCTGCTCGAGCGCGAAGCGCTGTTCCGGGGTCTGTCTGAACTGGCGAAGCTCCCGTTTGTCAGCCACATCAGCCATCCATTGCTCCAGTTGCTGGTTAACATGAGCGAAGCTGTCGAACCTGCGATAGCGGACGAAGAAGTTCTCCTTGAGATATTTCACCATCCGCTCCACCTTACCTTTGGTTCTGGCCCTGCGCGGACGACAGGCACGCGGCAGGAAGTCATAGTGGTCGGCCAGCAACAGGAACCCGGAGTTGAACACCACTTTCCCGTTGTTATTTTTCAGCACCGCCGCTTTCTGGTTATCAACCAGCACGGTTTTCACACTGCCACCAAAGTAGCGGAAGGTGCGAACCAGCGACTCATAGGTGTGTTCCGCATCCTGCTTTGGCGCGGCGAAGACATGGAAGCGACGGGAGAACCCCAGCGTATTAACCGCGAAGTTAACTTTGCATCGCTGCCCGGCGACCTCCACCTCAACTTCGCCCCAGTCGTGCTGCAACTGGTAAGCGGGCTGGGTTTCGAAGCGGACCGTTTTCTTCGACGGACGCATTTTGCGTTTGGGCTGGATGTAATAGCGCAGCATGGAGCGACCACCGGTGTAACCCATCGCTTTGATTTCTGCGAGGATGACCTCGCCATTCCAGACATTTTCGGCCAGACGTGTATCGATATAATCCATAAACGGCTTCAGTTTGGCCATTTTGTGGCGCGTCTTTCTGGCCGGTGGCTCAGGGTATTTAAGATACCGTCTGACGGTGCGTTCAGAGCAACCCACCTGAGTTGCAATATCGATAATGTACGCACCCTGCTTGCGCATTTGTTTTATCATGTAAAAGTCCTCTCTGCTCAGCATGTCGATGTCCTTTCTGGTGTGAGAACCTCAAGGAAACAACATGTTGGGTGGAGCGGACAATTCAAATGGTGAATTACCGTCTTATATCATTGGCGCTAACAAACTCCGTAGCATTAGATTTGAAGGCTAGTTTTCAACACTATGGGATCCCGAAATAAGTTCTCCCCCCCGCTCCCGGTAAGCTTTCGTTAATACCGCATAACTTTCTGAATTAACATGCTCATCAACCCCCGAACAAATCAGCCGGTTCGTCGGTGCTTCAAAAGCGTGGCGTTCGTATTTTTCGACCACGCGACAATCTTCCGACCATCTCTTGCCGAGCAACAAATCATTTGTGGTAATTGATGGAAACATCATCAATGCAAAAATTCCCCCAAGACAGCCTATTGGCACGAGCCACATGCAAACGATCTTGTTTTCGGAGCGTACAAATTTCAACCCGATGGTAGCGCCTATGATAGTCACGACAAATACCACCAGCAGAATTTTTAAGGGTAAAATCAGATCTGCGGCATAAATTAGCATTAATCATATCTCCTTAACTTTTCAATATTTGGTTCCTTCAAAAAGCCATCCATACTTTCCTTCATCTGGATGATCTGTCTTGTAGTTTATCTGGCAAGTGGTGAACTGACGCATCCATTCTCGTGACCTAAAAAATTTCCCACGAGGAAGTTTATCGCCAGGTAAGCATTGTTCAGCCCATTCGACAAAAGCAGGACAAACCCCCTTAAAGTGAGGAATAACAACTTGCGTGGCTTCTTTACGCATTACTGCTGACTGAATGGTTTTGGGATCAATCGTCATGGCTTCACAGGCTAACCCGACTTCACAAACATTTCTATTCTGCTGATGTTCTGTCATAGCGCCTTCCAGTTGAAGTTAAGTAGGGTCAGTTTGGATTTGAAAATTGTTGTACGGTAAGCCTGTTCTTGAACCTGCTTCGTGATCTTATGCCCGTTTGATGGCCACGGACTGACGCAAAAGTGCAAGAACGTCACTGACACTCATATCCCACGCATCCGCCTGCCGTTTCAGAATAAATGCCCCTACTTCCATTCTTTGGGCATGGTTCAACATATGCGTCAGCATATCCCCACCATGAGAAAAGTTTATCCCGCAGCCGGATGCACCATTGTTGATGAGCGTAAAACCTTTGTTTTTATCGGTTCCGTGAAAGTTTGCCCTCATCTCCTTTTCCAGCCCGAACAATACCGCGCAACATTGAGTTAATTCATAGCGATTCAGCTGGATGACGCGCTTAAGCTCCCATTGGGCTTCTTTTGCGCCATCAGCAATCGGAGCCATAGTGATGTTCACCGTGGGAAACGCATCCTTACCAGGCGAAACCACATATTGAAAATCAAGAGCAGTACGTTTTGCGCCCGTTTGCCGGTCTGCATAAAGCTTCAGCTGCTTACCAAATGTCGAAGTCATAACTATCCTCCAGAACTTAATTTACCCTGGTCATTCCAGCCGACAAAAGATTGTCGGGTTGTTTTCTACAGGCCTTCCCTCTCAATCCCACCGGGTATATTTTCCCCTTCCCTCTCGTTCCCACCGGCGATAAAAACTGTGCAGATTAAAAAAGTATCTTTTTGGGATTAGGCGAACAGCAGTAATTATAAAGAGGAGTGTTATTTTCTTTATTTTTCATGGTAATACAAGTTGTATTCAATAGAGGCCTGACGCGCCCCATCAGCTTTTCAGATGTAAATGGGACTATTTATCCTTTAGCGACTACAAAATCACGGGTGGGTTTGAGAGGGAAACGTCAACTTAGTGTTTTTGACCGGTGGGAATGAGACAGCACATTCCCGGAACCGGGCAAAAAGACGTTTCAAACATCAGGAACCTGTTAGTTTGGGATTCCGATCCGTGATCTGAATGGTGGGTACGCTGGTGTCCACCAGGTAGTAAAATTTCAGGTAACCGATGCTGGCAAGCACATCGAGAGCAGTTCGCATTTTCCGGTTCTGTTCGGCAATGCGCCCATTGAGCAGTAAACGCTGTCGAAGTCTGTCAAAGGTGATCGGGGCTGGATGTTGAGGTAGCGCTTCAAAAAATGTATAGAGCGCCTGAGCCGTTTCATTCCTGGTAAGTAGCTCCAGGGGTTTCTTCCGCAACAGAGTAAGATGATCTGAACGGTACAAATCCCAGAGTCGTTCGTCGGCTTCCAGGATGATGTAATCACTTTCACCATCAAATTCCGCCTCTTTCAGCAACCCGGCTACTTTGAACTTGGTGATCCCCGGGTTCTTCTCAAACCGAATGCTTTTTGAGCGAATCTTCGTCAACGAATCGGCTATCTCATTGCGCAGTTTCGTGCTGTAGCGTTTTGATGGGTAGCCGCAGAGTTTGGCAAATTCACTAAAGGGCATTTTAATCCGGTTACCTTTCAGCGCATCAGGCGATACGCTGAAGGAATGGACGATTGCTGTCCAGCACCGGAAGTCCTGGAAATAATTCAGCATCGGGCCGGTGATCTTTATGTCCGTGTACCCTTCCTGTTTTGCAATTTCCAGACTGGATAGCGCTTCCGTCACGTTTAGCGTGACCGTTGCCTCTGTTCGGCAACTGGGAGTAAAAACGCCCAGGCGGAGCAGTGATACAGGTTGTACTGATGAATTTTTTGTCACCGTCAGCTTTCCAGTCGACGGCTGATTGAAGTCGGGAATAGCGTCCTTGAAAAGAAGAACTTCATTCGAGTTCATCGTGTGGATCCCCCAGTTTTATTGTTATTTTCCGGGTATCTTGGAATGCCCAGTCCGGGCGAATGTATCACGGTGATTTTTATTGATCATGAGAAATAGGGGTCATTTAGTCCCCATTTATCGGGTATTGGTTTTTATTTGTACTAAATCAATACGTTATTTCAGAGATGAATCGGATAAATGTCGTTGACATCAAATTTTTGATCTGCTGCCAGTGTGGACAAAAAATGAATACCGATCACCTATTTTTGAGATTTGTTACGTATGATTATGTTTTTATTTGATGTTTTCATTAGCACAGCAGATGTTGATAATTAAGTTCCTTTCCCCTTCCAATCCCACCGTTATTCCCTTTGAACACCACCAGCTACCAGGCTAACCCCACCGACAGCCCTTCAGAGCTCACTTTTTTCCCTCTCAACCCCACCGGGGCAGGTCTTCAGAGCTTACCAGCTGCGGGTTTGCGGGAGCGGGGATCTTTTTGGTTCTATTTGGTCTTAATCTGGATCGATCTGTTGATCTACCCGGTGGATATGTGGATTAGTTGAGTCACGTCCTTGTTACTCGGTTGCTTAAATTTGGCCACTACGAACTGTCTCAATACCACTCTGAACAACATCCCAGTTGATACCGATATCACCATCGTGAGTTCGGTCTATCAACGCTAAGGTCGACTCAGCTTCGCTAGCTGAAACCTGCGGCATGTTTCGGTCTATTGCTAACTCCTGAACATCAGACTTGTACCAGACACGGACTAGCACCTTTTCGTCAGGGTTCATTTTTTGCAGCTTTGCGATAATTTCTTTTGCAGTTGCGTACATGTGAGTGCCTCTTATCGTTTTGTTTACACAATCAGTAAAGCACCGAGTCAGTAGCTGACGAAGGCAAAAAAGATACTTTTCCACAGGACAGTTCCAATAAAGAGATCCCAAAGGTGCAACGGAGTACAAAAGAGATCCCTGTACGCTGCAAGCCGCATGGTTACTGGGCTCAAGGGCATTTTATGACAATGGTAATGACTTTTTTGACATTGGTAATGATTAAAATGACATTGGTAGTGACTATTTCGACGTTAGTAGTGAGTATTTGTGACAATGGTAGTGAGTTTTATTGTGTGATCTGAAGGTATAACTCTTAAAGAGTTTTGAGTATATTTCTATTATAATTCATATAGATACCATCTATCACCTGTATGATGAAACAAAATTATTAAAATCTTATCCACTGTTTTCTATACGCATTTTCCTTTCATGCCCGTACATATTTTCGACAATTTAGCTATTCGATGTTGATTTAACTCGAAGAGAGAATTTATCCCCATTTTCCACAAGGTAGTTCCAATAATTAGTACCTTACGAGTTCCCATAGATCACAAGAGATCCCCGCAGCTCGGAAGCCAGACGGCACAAGGCCTGGAAGCCAATCGGTGACAACGGTAGTGATTATTTTGACATTGGTAGTGAGTTTTTTAACGGTAGTAGTGAGTTTTTTGACAACGGTAGTGATTGCGGCGACAATGGTAGTGATTTTTTAAAGGATCTTTTTCACCGGAATTGATCCTTTGTTGATAAACTACGTATGTATTTGTTTTTATGTGAATTTCAGAGTTTTATATTTAGTCGTGGCGTTTTTTTAGCCTGGACTTATGCACAATCTGAGATCGTCGCAGAGATCCCTTAAGTGACACTGAGGGCTTTGGGCGATAGTATTCAATAATCTGTTGATTAATACAGTCGATAAACCACTATGACCAATGAGAAAGATTCTGAGCAGCAAGGCCAGATGGTTACCAGGGCTTTCTCTGTAACAGAGAGAGAGACAGGTAAAGAAATTATTTTACGTCCTAATAGCAGCAGGACGGTTCAGTCTATCGCGCTCATGCGCCTTGGGTTGTTTGTGCCATCACCAAAAAGCGTTGGCCGTCAGAGTCGTGAATACAAAACTGTTGGCTTTGATGCCACGAAAGAACTACAGACACTTTCTTTGATGGAGAGCGAGGGTTTCACCAATATCTCGATCGTGGGTCAGCGCCTCGATATGTCTGTTGACTTCAAAACGTGGATGGGAATCATCCGAACGCTAGCTAACCATCCGATTGATAACGATAAGATCAGCCTCAAATTTACTGAGTTTCTGAAGCTCTGTAACCCTGAAAATTATCGTTCCTCTACCGCATCCCGTAAGCGTATCGACGCGTCGTTACGCAGGCTGGCATCCGTGATGTTGTCCTTCACCAGCACCCACTCGTCAAAGGTGTATACGACGCACCTGGTGCAGTCTGCCTTGCTTGACCCGGACTCTGATCAGGTAGAGCTACAGATAGACCCTAAGATATTCGAGTTGTATCAGTACGACCACAAGGTTTTGATGCAGCTGAAGGCTATCAAGGAACTGGCGAAAAAAGAGAGCGCACAGGCGCTTTACACGTTCATTGAGTCACTTCCACCAAATCCAATCCCGATCTCCTTAACGAGACTTAAGAACCGATTAAATCTTAAGACCCGTGCCAACAGCCAGAACGCCACAGTACGTAAGGCATTGGAGGAGCTGGCATCCATTGGTTACCTTCAGTACACCGAAGTAAAAAAAGATGGGAAGGTTTATTTCCAGATCCACAAACGCGATCCTGATTTGAATCTGAACAATATCCAACCACCACCTGATGGTGATGGCGAGGGTGATGCTGATGAGGAGAACAATGGCACGTCGGGTAAAAATAATGGTGAGCCACTGGAAGGTGAATTGTGCCCACCAGATGAGCCCATTGATGGGGATGAAACGTTAACCATCCATGACTTAACAGCTGAAGAACTTCACTACATTCGCAGCCTTAGAAGCCAGAAAAAGAACAATCCCGCCAGCTAGCATTCCCTCCGGGCTGTCAGATGACGGCCTGGAACCCTCCCTCCCTGCACATCGTCAGAGAATCCTGTTTAGCTTAATGACAACGGTATTGAGTGACGCGGTCACTACTGTTGTCATTGCGGGGTGACCACTCATGACAATGGTAATGAGACTAGATAGCTCACTACTGTTGTCATCATCGACATCTCTCCAGACCAGCTTCTCAGGGAAGGTCTTACACCGCTCACTACCATTGTCGGAATCGCCGGTACAGACAAATCGCTGATACCCATGACACCATGACATCGGCAATGAGTCTTGGCAGCTCACTGCTGTTGTCATCATCGACAACTCTCCAGAGCAGCTTCTCGGAGAAGACCTCATACCGCTCACTACCATTGTCGGCATCGTCAGTACGGATTTATCGCTGATTCCCATGACACAATGACAACGGTAATGAGTGATTTGACTCACTACCGCTGTCATTTGCTCCCGGCGCATTTGAATGACCACTGTATTGACTAAGAATACTCACTACCGTTGTCATTCATGATTCAGACCAAGTTCTTACTGCTCCACCAGCACAATGACAACGGAAATGAGTTCTGTTGGTCATTACCGTTGTCATATGCATTCCAGGTTAATCAGGCCTTTCAGGTAGCTATGGTAAGGATTCACTCGCCGTACTGTCTGCTCGTACTTGAGGGGCGGGATGAATGACCGTGGTAGTGACCGCGTCACTCCCTGTCGTTGTCGTTGTATGAATACATGGCCTGTCGGTGACAATGGAAATGAGTCCAACCGCTGTCGTAGCTAACCTGATTGGTCAATGACAATGGATGTGATTTTTTCAAGTCTCTACCATTGTCATCGTTTCCAAGTACATTTCAGTGGGGTCGTTCCGGCGATGACGAATCAAGTGAGTGCGGGATCACAACCATTGTCGAGGCACAACTTGCCGGTTGTAGCCATACCGAACGCTGCGACAACGATAGTGATCTCGATCACTCATTACCGTTGTCACCAGGCGGATGGTGAAGCACCAGAATCACTACTGTTGTCATCTAACATTCTGCTACCCATGCAACCAATGACGATGGTAGTGAGCAACGCCGTCTACTTGCTGTATATAGGGATAGTATGATGAGCCATAACAATGGTAATGACTCACTACCATTGTCATAGTTCCTGTACTTGATTGCCGGTAACCAGACAAGGGTTAACCATTAAGTCACTACCGTTGTCATTACAGAAAGGTACTTTCCTTAATTGTCATTACCGTTGTCGACCATGCACCCTCTTACCAGTAGTAACGGTTCGTTAATTATGTGAAGGTGATCATTACCATTGTCACTGGTTACACTCCCGGCAGATTCAAAAATCGAGTGACAATGGATGTGAGTTCGATGCGCAGGACGGCATCTCAGTGCCGATGGCAATAGTTATGAGCTGACCAGACTGGTGACAACGATAATGAGCCAAGCATTGAAGCCCGTTTGCTACGACAACGGTAATGATTAGGCCTCACTACCGTTGTCAGACACGATGCTTACTTCGGCCAGGTAAGTTCATCCCACCGGGATTTTAACCAGGCAGGGTTTACAGGTTTTCTTGTCGGTAATATTGGCCGAGCTTCATACGCGATGAGATCGTCATCCTTAGCCAGGATAGTGGGGTGGAAATGGATTGTCAGGGTGCTGGGATTAATCACACACAGGCCGTTGTCGTATAACCGATGTATGTCTGCCCGAAGCCACAGGCCATTACTCCAGTGGTCAGAGCCCGCTTTATGATGCTCAATCAGATGTGCTGCTTCTCCCCTGCATTTTGTCTTCACACCGGTGACGACACACCGCTCCATGCAGTTGAAGTATACCCTGTCGCTGAATTTCTTCTGATCAGGACGGGACATCGCACCGTACCGGCGATATCCAAAGCGTTTTGGTGAGACTTTCTCATCCAGGTCATCGTCAAATGAATCCTGACTCTCAGGCCGGAAGGTCTTCAGACGAACTTCCCAGCGAATGCCGTCACGTGCAAATTGCTGCCCTACGCGTGGGTCATCATCAGGCCAGATAGCTATTCCCTTAGCTTTAACAGCCAGCCGGAACTGGCGGGCATCAGCAGGGGTTCCCGTGCGGGTTAGTGTCATAAATTCATGGACACTCCGGTACTCCACTGGTTCTCCTGATGAGCCAGCAGGCCTGGCGAGAACCTTGTCTTTAATATCGCGGGCGAGTTTATCGGTTTGATTTTTATCTGAAGCCATGTGAGCTATGCCATACCGGAAGAGGGAGGCATGAATAATGGGCTGTTTTCCGAGGATAAGCCATAGATACTCACTACTGTTGTCATTCTTGTCGATGACAACAGTAGTGAGTCTGGTTGGTATGCATCATGTCGAAATCGGAGCACCGGTGACTTATCGAATAGTCTGAACTGACTTGTAATGCGCTTGTGCAGGGTGGCCATAAGCCGTATTCGAGCGTGGAACTTCGAGGTGACCCGGCATCCATCCGGTCGTTTTTGCAACCCAGAAACAGCGTTCCTCACCGTCATCGGTAGTGACTCTAACACGACAACCTTCAAGCCCAATTAGTTGGGGGGAAAGATTACCGGGGCAGCATTTCCGGGAAGCGTTAGCATATACCTGCCCGCGCCGCATGAGTTCTGCACATTGTTCAAAATGTTCTTCTGTACCCAGTGCAGCTACTGGTGCTTCAACGTCCATCCAGTCAGCTACGGCGGTTGCTTTTGTATGCAGGAGATCAAATCCGTAGCTTGATAGAATAGAGCCACATTTAAGAACATAGAGCTGCTGCTCTTTGTTAATGTTTTCGAGTTTCATAGCCGCTCCTGTTAGATTATCGTTGCCTGTTATTTAAAACATGGCTTTTCAGTAAATAAATAACCACACCTGCATGACGATTGGGACGCGATAATAAATAACGAGTATCTATTAGCTTTGAGTGCCGAAAAAACCACAATCCATAAGTTGCTCACCAACGGTATTGTCGAATAACATATCGTCTACTGAAACTTCATAGCTATTCTCTGATGAAAAATATCCAGCGTTATCATAGTCGACTTCTAAAGCGTCACCATCAATAACCACAACCTCAGTATTAACGAAAAGATCATCAAGGTCTGAAATAACCTCAATATCTTCACTCTGTTCATCGGTAATGACAATGACAACCATATCATCTTCAAACTCGGAAGCTGATACTTCATCATATCTTGCTGCAATTAAATCTGACATATTAGCCTCCAGTTGAATGTGATTGCCTATATGTCTATATTACCACCCACATGCTTGTGACGAAGTGATTTGGCTTATTTTTAATCGTTTAAAACAAAAAAGCCACCCCGGTTATTTCCTTGGTGGCTAATTGATATTATCCCTCGGCTAGTTCCAGCGCTTCCTTCTGGGAAGTGGCTTCACCGAACCAGACCAGATCATAATGCGTGAAGTCAGTAGATAACATGCTCCTGACCCGTTGTTCCTCTGTTGCCACAGTGCGGCTATAGACAGCTACACAGCGCTCTCTCTTCCCGCCCCGCAATGATGAAGGGCTGTTGAAAATCGCAAAACACATCGTTTCCGGCTTAACGTTAACCCCGCCCATTTTTTCAATGACGTAATCATAGGCAATTTTTTCAATGTCATAAAATGAGCCGTCAGATGACACCATTGAATATTTCAGAACAGTACCCCCCAGAGCTCGCTTAATCTGGTGCTCCCTTTGCTGCTCGTTGTTCCAGCGAAAGGTTTGACGGCTGCTGGGGTGTCCTACTTTCTGTTCCGCTTTTGCACGTGGGCTATAGCCGTCAGCAATGAGTGAATCCATAAATTCACGCATTGATAAAATCTTACCGTTATGACGAATTTGTTTGGCTAGGAAGTTTTCAATACGTTTTTCGTTGGCTTTTTGAAGTGTCATTTTTTCTGGCCTATGGTTCGTTGTCGTTATATTCAGTAAACCATAGGTCGTTCATGTGACGAAACGTGTATTTATTCAACCCTATCTTCAATTATTTCGGTCATTAGAAAACGCAAATGATGATTATCGCCATCAGGATTGATTTTGTTTTTGTGATAATCCATTACGCTTACATTTCTTGCTTGTTTGAAGTGGTAATTATCCATCGCGTTTACAGTTTTCTCATAGTAAGCTTCAGCTGAATAATCCAATAAACTTCGATAATAGGCAGCGACAACATCCCATCGACGATTTTCCGATGCTTTACATAACTCTTCGTCGTCACCTATTGCCGCTATGATATAACCATATATATAGCCAAGGTGATGCTGCCAACTTACTGATTTAGTGTATGATGGTGTTTTTGAGGTGCTCCAGTGGCTTCTGTTTCTATCAGCTGTCCCTCCTGTTCAGCTACTGACGGGGTGGTGCGTAACGGCAAAAGCACTGCCGGACATCAGCGCTATCTCTGCTCTCACTGCCGTAAAACATGGCAACTGCAGTTCACTTACACCGCTTCTCAACCCGGTACGCACCAGAAAATCATTGATATGGCCATGAATGGCGTTGGATGCCGGGCAACTGCCCGCATTATGGGCGTTGGCCTCAACACGATTTTACGTCACTTAAAAAACTCAGGCCGCAGTCGGTAACCTCGCGCATACAGCCGGGCAGTGACGTCATCGTCTGCGCGGAAATGGACGAACAGTGGGGATACGTCGGGGCTAAATCGCGCCAGCGCTGGCTGTTTTACGCGTATGACAGGCTCCGGAAGACGGTTGTTGCGCACGTATTCGGTGAACGCACTATGGCGACGCTGGGGCGTCTTATGAGCCTGCTGTCACCCTTTGACGTGGTGATATGGATGACGGATGGCTGGCCGCTGTATGAATCCCGCCTGAAGGGAAAGCTGCACGTAATCAGCAAGCGATATACGCAGCGAATTGAGCGGCATAACCTGAATCTGAGGCAGCACCTGGCACGGCTGGGACGGAAGTCGCTGTCGTTCTCAAAATCGGTGGAGCTGCATGACAAAGTCATCGGGCATTATCTGAACATAAAACACTATCAATAAGTTGGAGTCATTACCCGTAACGACAATGGGCGAATTACTTAACGCCTCGATTATGTTTTTTGCGCCACTGATCATTAATCGCATCGGTGGGAAAAACGCCCTGCTGCTGGCTGGCACTATTATGTCAGTACGTATTATTGGCTCATCGTTCGCTACCTCAGCACTGGAAGTGGTTATTCTGAAAACGCTGCATATGTTTGAAGTACCGTTCCTGCTGGTGGGCTGCTTTAAATATATTACCAGCCAGTTTGAAGTGCGTTTTTCAGCGACGATTTATCTGGTCTGTTTCTGCTTCTTTAAGCAACTGGCGATGATTTTTATGTCTATTCTGGCGGGCAATATGTATGAAAGCATCGGTTTCCAGGGCGCTTACCTGGTGCTGGGTCTGGTGGCGCTGGGCTTCACCTTAATTTCCGTGTTCACGCTTAGCGGCCCCGGCCCACTTTCTCTGCTGCGTCGCCAGGTGAATGAAGTCGCTTAAGAAATTAATGTCGGATACGGCGCGAGCGCCTTATCCGACCAACTTATCAGGACGGAATGTTAAAAATGAACATGTCGATGACAGAAAAAATAAAAGCAGGCAAGCTATTTACCGATATGTGCGAAGGCTTACCTGAAAAAAGACTTCGTGGGAAAACATTAATGTATGAGTTCAATCACTCGCATCCATCAGAAGTTGAAAAAAGGGTAATGACTCCAACTTATTGATAGTGTTTTATGTTCAGATAATGCCCGATGACTTTGTCATGCAGCTCCACCGATTTTGTGAGCGACAGCGACTTCCGTCCCAGCCGTGCCAGGTGCTGCCTCAGATTCAGGTTATGCCGCTCAATTCGCTGCGTATATCGCTTGCTGATTACGTGCAGCTTTCCCTTCAGGCGGGATTCATACAGCGGCCAGCCATCCGTCATCCATATCACCACGTCAAAGGGTGACAGCAGGCTCATAAGACGCCCCAGCGTCGCCATAGTGCGTTCACCGAATACGTGCGCAAACCGTCTTCCGGAGCCTGTCATACGCGTAAAACAGCCAGCGCTGGCGCGATTTAGCCCCGACGTATCCCCACTGTTCGTCCATTTCCGCGCAGACGATGACGTCACTGCCCGGCTGTATGCGCGAGGTTACCGACTGCGGCCTGAGTTTTTTAAGTGACGTAAAATCGTGTTGAGGCCAACGCCCATAATGCGGGCGGTTGCCCGGCATCCAACGCCATTCATGGCCATATCAATGATTTTCTGGTGCGTACCGGGTTGAGAAGCGGTGTAAGTGAACTGCAGTTGCCATGTTTTACGGCAGTGAGAGCAGAGATAGCGCTGATGTCCGGCGGTGCTTTTGCCGTTACGCACCACCCCGTCAGTAGCTGAACAGGAGGGACAGCTGATAGAAACAGAAGCCACTGGAGCACCTCAAAAACACCATCATACACTAAATCAGTAAGTTGGCAGCATCACCTGATGTGCCAAAGTCGATTACCTGTTGCATGGTTCACCTGTTTATTTATTCGTTTTGTATATTTATTTAAACACGGGCGTACCAGCTGACGAATAAGGCCAGCGGTATTATTTAATGATTTATTTAGTAATCGGGGATGGAAATAATTGATCAAGACAACTCATTGGTTTGCCAATGGCATTTGTGAGCTTTAGAATTTCTCCCGGCGTAACTGCCTTAAGCATTTCAGAGCGCCCTTCACGGATATATTCATCTACAGACATATTCCGCCATCCTGCTTTTGGTCGATTACTGCAACCTTGCCAGTTTGAATCAGCATTATCCCGACGAAGAACATATACATCGATAGAGCGAGTTAACCCTGCACCGAACGCAGCCTGAGCAGTAATTTTCACTTCAGATCCATCCTTGCGTTTAATGACCTGCGATATACGCGTGATTAACTCTTCAGGTGCGGATGCGTTGTTCTGAGTTTCATTTGTCATAAAACACCTCGTGAATATTGTCCGGTTTGTTTACTTATTAAATCACGAGGCATTCGGGTGACGAAGTGATGTTCAGAAAGATACTTTTCTTTGCTGGAGCAGGCTTAACCGTTGGTTGTCTGGATGCTACCATTCATAAGAAATGACGGTTAGCGTATCACTCACCTGTTCTTTGGTGATCTTTGGTTTTACCGGTTCGGGTAAAATTGTAATCGAAATTTGAATAGTTGCCGTTGCCTGTTGCTTTTTATCACCACTATTTCCCTCATCCTGTGCCAGTGCATTCCATGAAACAACGAATAATAAAGCTGAGAGTATCGTTTTCATTTTACACCTATATAAAAGATTGCTGTCCGTAGAACCATTATCTATCGGGCCAATCAGCTGGCGAAATTAAACAGTCGAAAACCTTTAATTAAATATCAGGATAAGGTCAGTAGCTTTTATGGTCAGTCGTCATCATGATACTCAGGGCCACCATAATTATCAAATCGAGACCATTGACCATTAAATGTGAGACGTACTGTCCCTATAGGCCCGTTGCGCTGTTTACCTATGATAATTTCGGCTATACCTTTCATATCGCTATTTTCGTGATAGACCTCATCACGGTAAATAAACATGATCAGGTCAGCATCCTGCTCAATGGAGCCTGACTCTCGCAAATCTGAGTTTACCGGACGTTTATCGGCACGTTGTTCAAGCGAGCGGTTTAGTTGCGATAAAGCGATTACCGGTACATTCAGCTCTTTTGCCAGTGCTTTCAGAGATCGGGAGATTTCAGCAATTTCCAGAGTTCTGTTGTCAGATAACGACGGTACACGCATCAACTGAAGGTAGTCGATCATAATGAGGCTAAGCCCACCGTGTTCGCGGGACAATCGACGCGCCCGGGAGCGAACGTCCATAGGTGTTAGGCCAGAGCTGTCATCAATGTAAATGTTCTTTTTTTCCAGCAGCAGTCCCATTGTGCCGGATAACCGGGCCCAGTCCTCGTCATCGAGCTGTCCGGTTCGGATGCTGGTCTGGTTGACGCGTGATAGCGATGCCAGTGAGCGCATCATGAGCTGTTCCGTAGGCATTTCCAGGCTGAAAATCATGACGGGCTTATCGTTTGTCAGCGATACATTCTCGCAGATGTTCATTGCAAACGTAGTTTTCCCCATTGAGGGTCTGGCAGCGATAATAATCAAATCCGAGGGCTGTAGACCGGCTGTCTTCTTGTTCACGTCCACGTAGCCGGTATCAACTCCAGTGACCCCGTCATGGGGACGCTGGAACAAGGCTTCAATCTTGGTAACGGTTCTGTCCAGAATGCTGCTGATATTTTCCGGCCCACCGCTTTTATTTCCCCTTTGCTCTGCAATCTGGAAAATCCGGCTTTCTGCAAGATCAAGCAATTCGTCACTTGTCCTACCTTCCGGGTTGTAACCGGCCTCGGTTATTTCGTTGGCAACTTTTATCATTTCCCTGATTACGGCACGTTCCCTGACGATCTGCGCGTAGGCAATTATATTTGCCGCACTGGGCGTATTTTTTGACAGTTCTGCCAGATAGGCGAAACCGCCGAGACTATCCAGCTTACCTTCTCCCTCGTTTTCGATGTGCTCAGCGAGGGTTATCAAATCAATCGGGAATTGATTCGCAACGAGCGATCTCATTGCAGAGAAAATTGAGCGATGCGGTCGAGAACTAAAATCCTGCTCACTAACGATTTCTGCCACATCATCCCATCTCTGGTTTTCAAGCATTAACCCGCCCAGCACGGACTGTTCCGCTTCTATCGATTGCGGAGGGGTTTTTAAGCTGTATTCAGCTGTTTGCTTTGTCTCACCTGTTTCGGTAAACGAGATGTCCGCCATAGTCATAAGTGGCCTCAGAGGTTCTGGAATAGCTTTTGTTTTTGTAATTGTCGTGCGCATTCCGATACCAACTCCGGGTAACTGGATGCTATTGCCTTTAGAATTGCTTCAGAGAGCTCATTCGCTTCATCAGAGCGGCCCACCAGCCTCAGCTCGGCTACTGTACCGGGGTCGCAGTTTGTCAGGTTGGCGCGGGCGTAATTGACTTTCAGCCGCGCCAGAAATTCCACCCCGGGCTTGCGCTTCACCGCGTGGACAGAAAGTGTTTTTCGGCAAAATCGACCAGCTGTACGGCGTTCGTGATGCTCCAGAGCTTTTGCTTCCAGCTCCTGCCCGGCGATAACGGTCACATAGAGGCTACTAATCAACGCCGATACATTCATGCAGCAATCCCCCGCTTATTAGCCAGCGCAACGGTATCCAGAAGTACGAAGTCATCAAGCAGGTTCAGTCCTGCGGGCGTCTTCTGATCACGCCATAGCGCATCCAGTACATCGGTGTCTGGCATTCCCGTTGGGATTAGGCTTAGAAGTTCGGATAACGTATCTACCTGTAGCATGTGGCAGATAGAAGCCAGCATTATTCCCTCTGACGCTTTATCCATAAGACCACCGATCAGAATCTGAATTTCCGGGGTCATAACAAAATGCTCATAATTGGATTTATTGAATCGGCACTGAATGAGTTTATAACCCTTGAACTCAGTAATTAACTCCTGAAGGAATACATGCAGCATATCTGGTTTTGTTTTTCTAATAGCCGCTACCTGCATTGCAATTTTTAAAATGCCATCATCAACTCTTTCGTGCGGGCATCCTGCGGAGGAATAAATACTTTTTGCCTTTTCGAGCCAATTTTGCAGCTCGATATAATTAGTCTGAATATTCAACGCGACCCCCATTGCTATCCAAAAAAGTCTATAACCCTGATATTTTAATGCGCTCCTGTCTATCATCGAAAAATTTAAGACAGCAAAATGCGGCCATTTATATGTGCAAAAATATGAGCCGGTTTATCCGGCCCATCAGAATGAAAAGGAATTTTATGCAGGTCTGTTAAAGACCTGCTGGGAGGTTAGGGAAGGTGCGAATAAGCAGGTCATTTCTTCCCAAGCTGACTCGCTGATTAAAATTTCGCGGATCTGGGCCGATTTTTTTCCCGCAAACACATCGAATCAGCCTATTTAGGCTATTTTTTCCACCATTTCTGGCGTTATTTCCGGTTTTTACTGAGATCTCTCCCACTGACGTATCATTTGGTCCACCCGAAACAGGTTGGCCAGGGTGAATAACATCGCCAGTTGGTTATCGTTTTTCAGCAGCCCTTGTATCTGGCTTTCACGAAGCCGAACTGCCGCTTGATGATGCGAAACGGGTGCTCCACCCTGGCACGGATGCTGGCTTTCATGTATTCGATGTTGATGGCCGTTTTGTTCTTGCGCGGATGCTGCTTCAAGGTTTTTACCCTGCCGGGACGCTCGGCGATCAGCCAGTCCACATCCACCTCGGCCAGCTCCTCGCGCTGTGGCGCTCCTTGGTAGCCGGCATCGGCTGAGACAAATTGCTCCTCTCCATGAAGCAGATTACCCAGCTGATTGAGGTCATGCTCGTTGGCCGCGGTGGTGACCAGGCTGTGGGTCAGGCCACTCTTGGCATCGACACCAATGTGGGCCTTCATGCCAAAGTGCCACTGATTGCCTTTCTTGGTCTGATGCATCTCCGGATCGCGTTGCTGCTCTTTGTTCCTGGTAGAGCTGGGTGCCTCAATGATGGTGGCATCCACCAAAGTGCCTTGGGTCATCATGACGCCTGCTTCGGCCAGCCAGCGATTGATGGTCTTGAACAATTGACGGGCCAGTTGATGCTGCTCGAGCAGGTGGCGGAAATTCATGATGGTGGTGCGATCCGGCAGGGCGCTATCCAGGGATAATCGGGCAAACAGGCGCATGGAGGCGATTTCGTACAGGGCATCTTCCATGGCACCGTCGCTCAGGTTGTACCAATGCTGCATGCAGTGAATACGCAGCATGGTCTCCAGCGGATAGGGCCGTCGGCCATTGCCCGCCTTGGGATAAAACGGCTCGATGACAGCGGTCATATTCTGCCATGGCAGAATCTGCTCCATGCGGGAGAGGAAAATCTCTTTTCGGGTCTGACGGCGCTTAGTGCTGAATTCACTATCGGCGAAGGTGAGTTGATGGCTCATGATGTCCCTCTGGGATGCGCTCCGGATGAATATGATGATCTCATATCAGGAACTTGTTCGCACCTTCCCTATTTGTGCGATTACATCGCTATTTTGGGAAATATTCCACTAAAGCCCCCAAAACATGCAAAACTATTTCGCCTTATTTTGAACCGCCTTACTGCAAATCGGGCTGCATGCCCTTTCGCCACAGGTACTGTCTCTTTATTCACAACTCAAATAGAAATGTGACATAGTGCAAATTCACAATCGTCAGATCCGGACATAACTTGCAATAATTCGGAATTTATCCGACTTTATTTATATTAATTACGAAGCGCAAAAAAAATCGTTTTTCCCCTATGTCCTCACAGCGAAGTGATAACTATGTTGATTCCGTCTAAATTAAGTCGCCCGGTACGCCTCGACCATACTGTCGTTCGTGAGCGTCTGCTGGCTAAACTTTCCGGCGCGAACAATTTTCGGCTTGCGCTGATCACTAGCCCGGCAGGGTACGGAAAAACAACGCTCATTTCTCAATGGGCTTCCGGTAAAAATGACGTCGGCTGGTTTTCGCTGGATGAAGGCGACAACCAACAGGAACGTTTTGCCAGCTATTTCATTGCGGCCATTCAGCAAGCCACCGGTGGGCATTGCGTCAGCAGTGAGGTGATGGCGCAAAAACGCCAGTACGCCAGCCTCTCCTCCCTCTTTGCCCAGTTATTTATTGAACTGGCAGAGTGGCAACGCGCGCTCTATCTGGTGATTGATGACTACCACCTCATCACCAACCCGGTAATTCATGAAGCCATGCGCTTCTTCTTGCGCCATCAGCCAGAAAACCTGACGCTGATTGTGCTGTCGCGCAATTTACCGCAGTTAGGCATCGCCAACCTGCGCGTACGTGAACAGCTGCTGGAGATCGGCAGCCATCAACTGGCCTTTAATCATCAGGAAGCGAAGCAATTTTTCGATTGCCGCCTGACCTCGCCCATCGAAGCGGCAGAGAGCAGCCGCCTGTGTGATGACGTTGCCGGCTGGGCCACTGCGCTACAACTCATTGCCCTTTCCGTACGCCAGAATCACAGCGCCGCGCAGCAATCCGCTCGCCGTCTGGCGGGGATCAACGCCAGCCACCTGTCCGACTATCTTGTGGATGAGGTGCTGGATAATGTGGATGCCAGTACGCGCCTGTTCTTACTGAAAAGCTCATTATTGCGCTCTATGAACGATGCGCTGATTGTCCGTGTCACTGGCGAAGAAAATGGTCAGATGCGGCTGGAAGAAATTGAGCGCCAGGGGCTATTCCTGCAGCGCATGGATGACTCCGGCGAGTGGTTCAGCTACCACCCGCTGTTCGGCAATTTCCTGCGCCAGCGCTGCCAGTGGGAACTGGCGACTGAACTACCGGAAATTCATCGCTCGGCAGCAGAAAGCTGGATGGCGCAGGGTTTCCCCAGCGAAGCCATTCATCACGCACTGGCCGCGGGCGACGGTATCATGTTACGGGATATTCTGTTGCATCACGCCTGGGGGTTGTTCAATCACAGCGAACTCAGCCTGCTGGAAGCATCGCTGAAAGCGCTGCCGTGGGAAAGCCTGCTGGAAAACCCTCGCCTGGTTCTGCTACAGGCCTGGCTGATGCAAAGCCAGCATCGCTACAGTGAAGTGAATACCTTGCTGGCCCGTGCCGAGCAGGAGATGACCACCCGAATGGATGCCTCCCTGCATGGTGATTTCAACGCGTTACGCGCGCAGGTCGCGATCAATGATGGTGACGCCGTCGAAGCGGAACGTCTGGCCATGGTCGCTCTCGACGAACTGCCGCTCGCCAATTACTACAGCCGTATTGTCGCCACATCGGTACATGGCGAAGTGCTGCACTGCAAAGGGCAACTCACCAACTCCCTGGCGTTAATGCAGCAAACCGAACAGATGGCGCGCCGCCACGACGTGTGGCACTACGCCTTATGGAGCCTGATTCAGCAAAGCGAAATTCTTTTTGCGCAAGGCTTCCTGCAGGCCGCCTGGGAGACCCAGGAAAAAGGGTTTGTCCTGGTGCGCGAACAGCATCTTGAACAACTGCCGATGCACGAATTCTTACTGCGCATTCGTTCGCAGTTGCTCTGGGCCTGGGCACGCCTTGACGAATCTGAGGCCGCCGCCCGCCAGGGGATGGAGGTTCTCGCCTCCTTCCAGCCGCAGCAACAGTTACAGTGTCTGGCGCTGGTGATTCAAAACTCGCTGGCAAGAGGCGATTTGGATAACGCGCGCGCGCATTTGCATCGTCTGGAAAACTTGCTGGGTAACGGTCAGTATCACAGCGATTGGGTATCGAACGCCGATAAGGTTCGGGTGATTTACTGGAACATGACAGGGGATCGCAAATCCGCAGCACAGTGGCTTCGCCAGACGCCTAAACCGGAGTTCGCTAATAACCATTTCCTGCAAGGGCAGTGGCGTAATATCGCCAGAGCGCAAATTCTGCTCGGTGATTTCGATCCAGCCGAAATGGTCCTCGAAGAGCTTAACGAGAACGCCCGCAGTCTGCGCCTGATGAGTGATTTGAATCGCAACCTGCTGTTACTGAATCAGCTGTACTGGCAGTCCGGACGCAAAAACGACGCACAGCGTGTGCTACTTGAGGCGCTGCAGCTTGCCAACCGCACCGGGTTTATCAGCCACTTTGTCATAGAGGGCGAGGCGATGGCGCAGCAATTGCGTCAGCTTATTCAACTCAACACATTGCCGGAGCTGGACCAGCACCGCGCGCAGCGTATTCTGCGCGACATCAACCAACATCACCGGCATAAGTTCGCCCATTTTGACGAGAACTTCGTTGAACGTTTACTGAACCATCCGGAAGTGCCGGAACTTATCCGTACCAGTCCGTTAACCCAGCGAGAGTGGCAGGTTTTGGGGCTTATTTACTCAGGCTATAGTAATGAGCAGATCGCCGGTGAGCTCGCCGTAGCGGCGACCACCATTAAAACGCATATCCGTAATTTGTATCAGAAGCTGGGGGTTGCTCACCGTCAGGATGCCGTGTTGCATGCCCAGCGGCTGCTGAAAATGATGGGCTATGGCGTCTGAGTTCAGGTCGGGCTGGCGCAACGCCGCCCGACACTATCTCTCAGCATAACTCTAACTGGATGTTATTACTGGTGATCACCTGCATGACGCCCGCAGGTGGCATAGTATCGGTGTACACTGCATTCACCATGCTGATACTGCCCATATTAACCATCGCGTTACGTCCAAACTTCGAGTGATCCACCACCAACATCGCATGGCGGGAGTTTTCAATGATCGCCCGTTTGGTGCGGACTTCATGATAGTCAAACTCAAGCAGCGAACCATCAGCGTCAATGCCACTGATACCAAGAATGCCAAAGTCCAGACGGAACTGAGAGATAAAGTCCAGCGTAGCTTCGCCGACAATGCCGCCGTCACGGCTACGCAATTCGCCGCCCGCGAGGATGACGCGGAAATCTTCTTTTTTCAGCAGCGTATTTGCCACATTGAGATTGTTAGTCACCACGCGTAAATCGCTATGATCGAGCAGCGCGTGCGCCACGGCTTCCGGGGTAGTTCCAATATCAATAAACAACGTTGCGCCGTTCGGGATCTGGCTGGCCACTTTACGGGCAATCCGTTCTTTCTCCGCCGTTTGCGTTGCCTTACGGTCATGCCAGGAGGTGTTGACGGAGCTGGAAGGTAGCGCAGCCCCCCCGTGGTGGCGCAGGATTTTGTTTTGATCAGCCAGATCGTTCAGATCGCGGCGAATCGTCTGCGGACTTACCGAGAATTGCTCTACCAGTTCTTCCGTGCTGACATATCCCTGCAGTTTAACCAGTTCAATGATCGCGTCATGACGTTGTGTTTGTTTCATGAAATGTCTCTGGATAATTATGTTCGTTTTCGCGCATTCAATGTATCTACCAGCGCCATCGCAAGGCCAATCACCAGCCCGCCGGTGTGGGCGCCGATAGCCGTATCCACTGCTGAGATGCCAAACCAGTCAGCAACCAGTAACACGACCGTAAAAATAACCAGTCCACGGGGCAGCCAGACCGGGCGTTCCGGGTCTCGCTCACCCCGTAGCCACACATAACCAATCAATGCATAGACCACACCTGACAGACCACCAAACCAGGGGCCCGTCAGTTTGTACTGTAAAAAGCCGCTCAGTAACGCGCTGATAAGCGTGATCACCACCAGCTTGCCGCTTCCCAGACGTTTTTCAACGGCTCCGCCAAGATACCACCACCAGAACAGGTTAAAGATGATATGAACCAGCGAAAAGTGCATTAGCGCATGGCTAAAGTAGCGCCAGGCTTCAAATTTCAGCGAGGCGTCATAGGGCCAGGCAAGCCAGACCATCACGGTCTGATCGTCAGACATACTCATCAGGATAAAGACCAGCACGCAAGCCGCGAAGACAGAGAGGGTAATCGGCCCACCGCGCTCCCGTAGCGCCGTGCGCAGAGAAAATCCACGGTAGTGCAAACCGCTGCCTGTCTCTCCGGATTGCCAGCTTGCGGCGAGATAACGTGGATCGGTGGGATTTTCCAGAAAACGCGCCAGTTCAGCTTTCACGCGCTCAGCCTGGCTTTCGTCCGCCAGCCAGATATCGCTTTGCGAGTGGTGTTGAATCGTAAGAATGACGCCCTGTGTTTGCATGTAATCGACAAACGCCTGGGCGACGCGCGGGTTGGTAAATGATGTAATCATCAACATGGCTGGCGGTCGCTTTGTCTCCGGAAAAGAGCACAGTATAGCGGCAGATTCATCACTCTCTAAAGGGATCCCTGCGTGACTTCCGCTGGAAAGTGACGGTGCCAGGCATCAAAGCCACCATCGACGCTGAATACCGAATCATAGCCTTGCTGGAGCAGGTATTGTGCCGCACCTTTACTGCTATTGCCGTGGTAGCACATCACCATGACCGGGGTATCGAAGTCGGTTTCACGCATAAACGCCCCGAGCGTATCGTTTGTTAAATGAAAAGCGCCCGGCGTATGGCCAATCGCATAGCTTTGCGGGTCACGAATATCGACCAGAACCGCCTGCTTAAGCTGCAGTTTCTGGTGGGCCTCTTCAACATTAATACAGACAAAATGATCCATTCTGATCTCTTTTCTTTTACGTATGACAGGTGGTACGCCTGCTTCTTCCCGTATACATCAGGGCGGAAAAAGCAGGCTGCATAAGTTTACCGCTTAGTGTACGTCCTCCAGGTGGAGAAACACCATTATGTTATGTATATCACTCTAAATTGTTTTTCTGATGTTACCAAAAGCGCGATCTTTTGCTATTATGAGCGATATCGAACATTTGTGAGCTTTAACGAAAGCGCGTGAGGGCAGCATGGAAACCAAAGATCTTATCGTTATTGGCGGGGGCATCAACGGTGCCGGTATTGCGGCGGACGCCGCCGGGCGAGGTTTATCCGTGCTGATGCTGGAAGCCCAGGACTTAGCTTGCGCGACCTCCAGCGCCAGCTCAAAATTAATTCACGGTGGCCTGCGCTACCTTGAACACTATGAATTTCGTCTGGTTAGCGAGGCGCTGGCCGAGCGTGAAGTGCTGCTGAAAATGGCACCGCACATTGCCTTCCCGATGCGCTTCCGCTTGCCGCATCGCCCCCATTTACGTCCGGCGTGGATGATCCGCATAGGTCTTTTTATGTACGATAATCTGGGGAAACGCACCAGTTTACCCGGATCGCAAAGTTTGCGTTTTGGCTCAGAATCGGTCCTCAAACCTGAAATCGTGCGCGGTTTCGAATATTCTGACTGCTGGGTCGATGATGCCCGTCTGGTACTGGCGAATGCGCAGATGGTTGTCAAAAAAGGCGGTGAAGTGCGCACCCGCACCCGCGCCATCTCAGCAAAACGTGAAAACGGACTGTGGATTGTTGAAGCGGAAGATATCGACACCGGGGAAAAATTTAGCTGGCAAGCACGCGGTCTGGTCAATGCCACCGGCCCATGGGTTAAGCAGTTCTTTGATGACGGGATGCATTTGCCGTCTCCGTATGGTATTCGCCTGATTAAAGGCAGCCATATCGTGGTACCGCGCGTTCATTCACAAAAGCAGGCGTATATTCTGCAAAACGAAGATAAACGTATCGTCTTCGTGATTCCGTGGATGGATGAGTTTTCTATCATCGGCACCACCGATGTGGAATATAAAGGCGACCCGAAAAACGTCGAAATCGACGAAAGTGAAGTGAATTACCTGTTGAAGGTCTATAACGCGCACTTTAAAAAGCAACTGACGCGCAATGACATTGTCTGGACTTACTCCGGTGTGCGCCCGCTGTGTGACGATGAGTCGGATTCTCCGCAGGCAATCACCCGCGACTACACGCTGGATATTCACGATCAGGACGGCAAAGCGCCGCTGCTTTCCGTCTTTGGTGGCAAACTCACGACCTACCGTAAGCTGGCTGAACATGCGATGGAAAAACTGGCCTCCTATTATGAAGGTATCGGCCCCGCATGGACCAAAAACTGTGTGTTACCCGGCGGTGAACTGGCGGGCTATCGTGATGATTACGCTGCAAAACTGCGTCGCCGTTACCCGTTCATTAGCGAATCGCTGGCTCGCCATTACGCACGGACCTATGGCAGCAATACCGAGTTGATTCTGGCCGGAGCCAGTAGCATCGAGGACCTGGGTGAAAACTTCGGGCACGAGCTGTACGAAGCCGAGCTGCGCTACCTGGTTGAGCATGAGTGGGTGCGCCGTCTGGATGATGCCATCTGGCGTCGTACCAAACTGGGCATGTGGCTCAATGCCGACGAGCAGTCCCGCGTAGCCCAGTGGCTGGCTCGCCACAGCAAAGCAGAACTCTCGCTGGCCTCGTAATCGTGCCCCCGCTGAGAGATGCTCAGCGGGGGTTTTATGACGCGGCAGCGGGGGCTTACAATGAAAGCCCACAGTGCCTCAACATAAACAGTCTTCCCCTCATCCGCACCTATCCCCTGCCGCCTTATCCTTGTTTGTCGACTCACTACAGAGACCAGACAGGAGGGTTTATCCCTTTCATCTTCTGAAAAAAAACGGAGCCCTGAGGCTCCGTGCGGTATTTATGTCAAAAGCAAAAGTGACTTACAGGCGTACCGGATCGATATGCCAGATCTGCTCGGCGTATTCCTGAATCGTTCTGTCAGATGAGAAATAGCCCATATTGGCAATGTTGTGCATCGCCTTCGTGGTCCACTCTTCAGGAGTGAGATAGAGTTCGTCTACCTTATCCTGGCAATCAACGTAGCTGCGGTAATCGGCCAGCACCTGATAATGGTCGCCAAAGTTAATCAGCGAGTCCACAAGGTCACGGTAACGGCCTGGATCCTGCGGATTGAACAGGCCAGTCGCGATTTGCGTCAGCACCTGATGCAGCTCCTCATCTTTTTCGTAATATTCACGTGGTGAATAGCCTTTACGACGCAGCGCTTCCACCTCTTCCGCAGTATTACCAAAAATGAAGATGTTCTCTGCCCCCACATGTTCGAGCATTTCCACGTTCGCGCCGTCCAGCGTACCGATAGTCAACGCGCCGTTCAGGGCAAACTTCATGTTACTGGTGCCGGATGCTTCCGTCCCTGCCAGAGAAATCTGCTCAGAAAGATCTGCCGCCGGGATGATCACCTGCGCGAGACTTACGCTGTAGTTAGGAATAAAGACCACTTTCAGCTTATCGCCAATCTGTGGATCGTTGTTGATCACCGCCGCCACATCATTGATAAGATGAATGATGTGCTTCGCCATGTAGTACGCTGAGGCCGCTTTACCGGCGAAGATATTAACGCGCGGTACCCACTCCGCTGTCGGATCCGCTTTGATACGGTTGTAGCGGGTGATCACGTGCAACACATTCATCAGTTGCCGCTTGTATTCGTGGATACGTTTGATTTGCACATCAAAAAGCGCTTTCGGGTTGACCACCACATTAAGCTGCTGACCTATGACTGCCGCCAGGCGCTTTTTGTTCTCCAGCTTGGCATGACGAATCGCCTGATTCACCAACGGGTAGTCGATATGCTGCTCCAGCTCACTGAGCTGGCTCAAATCGGTACGCCAGGTGCGACCAATATGCTCATCAAGCACACCAGACAATGACGGATTCGCCAGTGCCAGCCAGCGACGCGGTGTTACACCGTTGGTCACGTTAGTAAAGCGCATGGGGAAAATTTTGGCGAAATCGGCAAACAGGGACTGCACCATCAAGTTTGAATGCAATTCAGACACGCCATTCACTTTATGGTTCACCACCACGGCCAGCCATGCCATGCGCACGCGACGCCCGTTCGATTCATCGATAATCGACACGCGACTGAGCAAGTCAATATCGTTAGGGTACTGTTCCTGAATGGTTTTCAGGAAGTAATCATTAATTTCGAAGATGATTTGCAGGTGGCGCGGCAGGATCTTACCGAGCATCTCTATCGGCCAGGTTTCCAGCGCTTCGCTCATCAGCGTATGGTTGGTGTATGAGAACACCTGGCAGGTCACCTCGAACGCTTCATCCCATGAGAATTTATGTTCATCAATCAGCAGACGCATTAATTCGGGAATCGACAACACCGGATGGGTGTCATTCAGGTGAATCGCGGTTTTCTCCGCCAGATTGTTATAAGTTTTGTGTAGCTGATAATGACGGCTCAAAATATCCTGCACGGTTGCCGACACCAGGAAGTACTCCTGACGAAGGCGCAATTCCCGGCCTGAATAGGTCGAGTCATCCGGATAGAGCACGCGAGATACGTTTTCGGAGTGGTTTTTATCTTCCACCGCCGCAAAATAATCGCCCTGGTTAAATTTACCCAGATTGATCTCGCTACTCGCCTGCGCATTCCACAAACGCAGGGTATTCGTTGCGTCGGTATCGTAGCCTGGAATAATTTGGTCGTAGGCCACGGCCAAAATCTCTTCGGTTTCCAGCCAATTGGACTTTTTACCTTCCTGCTGCACACGGCCGCCAAAACGCACTTTATAGCGCGTGTTATGGCGTTTGAATTCCCATGGGTTACCGTATTCCAGCCAGTAGTCCGGGGACTCTTTTTGCCGTCCATCGACAATGTTCTGCTTGAACATGCCGTAGTCATAGCGAATACCGTAACCCCGGCCCGGTAAGCCCAGTGTCGCCAGAGAGTCGAGGAAACAGGCCGCCAGACGGCCCAGACCGCCGTTGCCGAGGCCGGGGTCATTTTCTTCGTCGATCAGCTCTTCCAGATCCAGCCCCATCTCTTCCAGAGCATTTTTGACATCGTCATAAATACCTAACGACAACAGCGCATTGGATAGGGTGCGGCCAATCAAAAACTCCATCGACAGGTAGTATACCTGGCGCATTTCCTGAGAGAGCTGCGCACGGTTGGAGCGTAACCAGCGTTCTACCAGGCGATCGCGCACCGCAAACAATGTGGCGTTCAACCACTCATGTTTGTTGGCGATGACAGGATCTTTACCAATGGTAAACATCAGCTTGTAGGCAATCGAATGTTTTAACGCTTCGATGCTCAGTGTGGGTGATGCATATGTAAAAGGTGCATTCATACAAGTGATTCCTGGAAAACTATTTCAACCGATAGTAAAGATCGCGATAGGATTGCGCGGCGACCTGCCAGCTAAAATCCATGCCCATCGCCTGACGCTGAACAAAGCGCCAGAGAGAGGGACGGGACCACAACACGAAAGCACGCCGAATCGCGCGAAGCAGCGACCAGGCATTACTGTCTTCAAATACAAAACCACTGGCGATTCCATCTGCCAAATTCTCCAATGAGCTATCGGTCACGGTATCCGCCAGCCCGCCCGTGCGACGAACTAACGGCAACGTGCCGTACTTCAATCCATAAAGTTGCGTTAACCCACACGGCTCAAAACGGCTCGGAACCAGAATGACATCTGCCCCGCCCATAATGCGATGCGAAAACGCCTCGTGATACCCAATTTGCACGCCGACTTGCCCTGGATGCTCAGCGGCCGCCGCAAGGAAACCCTCCTGCAGAACCGGATCGCCCGCGCCAAGTAGCGCCAGTTGCCCGCCTTGCTCCAGCAAACCGGGTAATGCCTCCAGCACCAAATCCAACCCTTTCTGGCTGGTTAAGCGACTCACCACCGCGAAAAGCGGGGCTTTGTCGTTCACTTTCAGCCCCATAGCGATCTGTAGCTGGCGTTTGTTCTCCGCCTTTTCCTCCAGCGTATCCCGCGTATAACGTGAAGAGAGCAGCAGGTCTGTTGCCGGATCCCAAATTTTTTCATCCACGCCGTTCAGAATACCGGACAGACGTCCTTCAACCTGCCGCTGACGCAGCAAACCCTCCATGCCATAGGCAAACTGCGGCTCGGTAATTTCGCGCGCATACGTCGGGCTGACCGCCGTAATATGATCCGCGTAATACAGCCCCGCTTTCAGGAAAGAGATCTGTCCGTTGAATTCCAGCCCATGCATATTAAAGAACGACGATGGCAGCTGTATTTCACTCATATGTTGTGCGTAATACATCCCCTGATAAGCCAGGTTATGTACCGTGAACACCGACTTTGCCGGGCGCCCCTTCGCCGCCAGATAAGCGGGCGCCAACCCTGCATGCCAGTCATGGGCATGGACAATATCGGGTCGCCAGAACGGGTCCAGCCCGCTGGCCATCTCAGCGCCAACCCAGCCAAGCAAGGCGAAACGCAGTACGTTGTCGGTATAAGCAAAAAGATTAGTATCGTGGTACGGGCTCCCGGGACGATCGTAAAGATGCGGCGCATCGATTAAGTAGATCCCCACCCCGTTGAAATGTCCGAACAGCAATGAAATACGACCAGCGAATGTATCCCGCCGGGTGACCACTTGAGCGTCAGTCACACCGCGACGAACATCCGGGAATGCAGGCAGCAAAACGCGCGTATCAACGCCATCGGCAATTTGCGCCGCAGGCAATGCGCCAATAACATCAGCCAGACCACCGGTCTTCAGCAACGGAAACATCTCAGAACATACATGTAAAACCTGCATTATCGCTCCTGTCAAAACCGCTAACACTTAGCGGGCGCTAGCGGGAAAAACAGCGCGCGGACCCCTTCCGCGCAAGGTTATCTCGATGCTGTTACTCTTGTTGCAACTTACGCAGCATTTCGCGCGTCACCAGTACAATCCCCTCTTCGGAGCGGTAGAACCGACGGGCGTCTTCTTCGGCATTTTCACCAATGATCGTCCCTTCCGGGATGACACAGGCCCGGTCAATAACGCAACGCCGCAAGCGACAGGAGCGTCCGACCCAGACCTCCGGTAAAAGAACCGCAGAGTCGATATTGCAGAACGAGTTCACACGCACCCGTGAGAACAATACCGATTGCACCACTACCGATCCGGATATCACACATCCACCGGAAACCAGTGAGTTCAGCGTCATACCGTGACTTCCCGATCTGTCCTGAACAAATTTCGCCGGTGGTAAAGATTCATTATAGGTACGTATTGGCCAGTTACGGTCATACATGTCCAGTTCAGGTACAACTGATGCGAGATCGAGGTTTGCTTTCCAGTACGCTTCGAGGGTTCCTACGTCACGCCAGTAGGGTTCTGATTCAGGGTCCGAATGCACACAGGACAGTGGGAAGGGATGTGCATAAGCCATGCCAGACTTGGTTATCAGCGGGATGATATCTTTGCCGAAATCGTGACTGGAATTTTCATTCTTGTCGTCTTCTTCGAGCAACTCATAAAGGTACTCAGCGTCGAAAACATAAATTCCCATGCTGGCGAGCGATTTTGTGCTGTCATTCGGCATTGAAGGCGGGTTGGCGGGTTTTTCGACAAACTCAATAACTTTGTCGTTTTCATCCACCGCCATGACGCCAAACGCACTTGCCTCTTCAATGGGCACCGGCAGACAAGCCACGGTGCAACGCGCACCTTTTTCGACATGATCGATAAGCATGCGTGAATAGTCCTGCTTATAGATATGGTCGCCGGCCAGAATGACGATGTACTCCGCACCATAACGGCGAATGATGTCGAGGTTTTGCGTAACCGCATCGGCAGTGCCGCGATACCAGCTCTCGCCATGCACACGCTGCTGAGCAGGCAACAGATCGACAAATTCGTTCATCTCTTCGTTGAAGAAGGACCAGCCACGCTGAATATGCTGCACCAGCGTGTGGGATTGATACTGCGTGATCACACCAATACGACGAATACCGGAGTTAATGCAGTTGGATAATGCGAAATCGATAATACGGAACTTACCGCCGAAGTGAACCGCGGGTTTGGCGCGTTTTTTTGTCAAATCTTTAAGGCGGGTCCCGCGCCCTCCCGCAAGTATCAGGGCTACAGATTTTAATGGCAGCTGGCGCGCTAACATTAAGGGATCGTTCTTATCTAATCTAACCATGACTAACTCCTTTTTTATGACCTTTCAAAGACGCACACTCCGTGCGCGGGCCCATGCCAGACAGCCATCACTACCGGATTATCCTCACCGGCAAACGGAGGAACAGCACGCCATTCCCCTTCTGGTAGCGCAATCTCTGCAACTTCATGCGTGCCGTTAATCGCCAGCAGTACACGATCGGACAGCAGAATTTGCAGACGGTGGACACCGCTTTGCCACTCCGCAACACTGAGAGGCTGCGCTTCCTTATTAAGCCAACGCACGTTGCCATCCCCCTCTTCCCACCATGCACCCCGGGTTAATGCGGGAATACGCTGGCGGAGGTGAATCAACGCGGCGGTAAATGCCATCAGCCCACTGTTAGCGTGTTGCCAGTCAAGCCAGGTCAACGCGTTGTCCTGACAGTAAGCGTTGTTATTACCGTGCTGGCTATGACCATGCTCGTCACCGGCCAGCAACATTGGTGTTCCCTGGGACAATAGCAGTGTTGTTAACAGGGCATGGACGCTTGCTCGCCTCCTTTCTGTTACATCAAAACTGCTACTTAGCCCTTCTATACCATGATTATTACTGTGGTTGTTGTTAGTACCGTCGCGATTTTCCTCACCATTCGCTTCGTTATGCTTATGGTTGAAACTCACGCAATCACGCAATGTAAACCCGTCATGCGCCGTCACCAGATTGACCGACGCATGGGGCAGACGCCCTTCGCGACGGAACATATCGCTGGATGCGGCAAAGCGCCCGGCAAACTCCCCAGGCGAGAGTGACTGCTCCAGCCAGAAACGGCGCGTTGCATCACGAAAATGATCATTCCATTCGGCAAACAACGGCGGAAAATTCCCCACCTGGTAACCGCCCCAGCCGATATCCCAAGGCTCAGCGATAAGCTTCACCTGGGAGAGCAACGGACAGTTTTTGATTGCCTCAAACAACGGCGCCTGCTGGCTGAATGCCGGCGTGCGGCCCATAATCGTAGCCAAATCAAAACGAAAGCCGTCGATATGGAAAGTCTCTACCCAATATTTCAGGCAAGCATATGCATAAGCCACGCCGCCTGGATGACTCAGGTTTAACGTATTGCCGCAACCGGTCCAGTTTTCGTAATCGCCGTCATCCCTGATCCAATAATAGCTACGGTTATCAATTCCGCGCAGGGAGAGGGTTGGCCCATCAAGGTCAATTTCAGCGCTGTGGTTCAGCACGATATCAAGGATGACCTCAATACCGTTTTGATGCAGTGACTTAACCGCATCACGCAACTCATTGATGGCCGACTCGGGAGAGGTGGCATAACGCGGGTCAAGCGCAAAGAGCGCCAGCGGGTTATAGCCCCAGTAGTTACTTAAACCCAGACGTTGCAGGCGCGGCTCACTGATAAAATGCGCCACCGGCATCAGCTCAAGCGCGGTGATACCCAGCGTTTTGAAGTAGTTGATCATTACCGGATGACCAAGGGCTTTATAGGTACCGCGAATCTCAGCGGGCAAATCCGGGTGCAGATACGTCAACCCTTTGACATGCGCTTCATAGATGACTGTATTACCCCATGGCGTGCGTGGCGCGGCATCATTCTCCCAGTCAAACGTGTCATCCACGACCACGCTTTTTGGCGCGATGGCCGCGCTGTCATGTGGATCAGGAGAATCATAGCCGCCGTGCAACAATGGGCTGTCTTTCACATCACCTTCGACACGGCGCGCACAGGGATCGAGAAGTAGCTTCGCCGGGTTAAAGCGATGCCCCTGACCAGGTTCCCACGGGCCGTGTACACGGTAGCCATAACGCGTACCGGGCAACGCATTCGCCAGGAAACCGTGCCAGACATCGCCGCTACGGGCGGGTAAGTCAAAACGCTGTTCGTTGCCTTCGTCATCAAAAATGCACAGCTCCACTCGCTCCGCATGTGCCGAAAATAGCGTGAAATTCACGCCATTTTCCTCCACATGGGCTCCCAGTGGCGTCGCGTTGCCTGCGGTCAGCCTGGTCATCACCCCTCCCGCACAAACCAGACGGTTGCCAGCGGCGGAATCGTCACCGAGAGAGATTGCGCCCTGCCGTTCATCGGGATTTCATCACTGTGCACGCCACCGCCATTGCCGGTATTGCTGCCGTGATAGTGCATCGAATCCGTATTTAATTCTTCACGCCAGCGCCCCGGCTGGTTGATACCAAAGCGGTAGTTATGGCGCGGTACGGGGGTGAAATTGCTGACAACAATAATTTCGTTCCCGGCTTTATCGCGACGCACAAAGACAAACACCGAGTTTTCATGGTCATCCACCACCAGCCATTCAAAGCCATACGGGTCAAAATCCAGCTCATGCAACGCTTTGTGATGACGGTAGACGTGGTTCATATCCCGCACCAGACGCTGCACGCCGTGGTGCCAGTTATCGCCCCCTTCAAGCAGATGCCAGTCGAGGCTACTGTCATGGTTCCACTCACGCCCCTGCGCAAATTCGTTACCCATAAACAGCAGTTTTTTACCAGGGAAAGCCCACATCCAGGCGTAGTAAGCACGCAGGTTGGCAAACTTCTGCCACGCATCGCCGGGCATACGGTCAAGAATAGATTTCTTGCCATGCACCACTTCGTCATGGGACAGCGGCAACACGAAATTTTCCGTGTAGTTGTAGAGCATGCCAAAGGTGAGTTTGTCGTGATGATGTTTGCGATAGACCGGATCGAGCTTCATGTAATCCAGGGTGTCGTGCATCCAGCCGAGGTTCCACTTGTACCAGAAGCCCAGGCCGCCCAGCGAAGGCGGACGCGAGACGCCGGCAAAGTCGGTGGACTCTTCCGCCATACTCACCGCGCCAGGAACCTGCTCGCCAAGAATGCGGTTGGTGCTACGCAAAAACTCGATGGCTTCGAGATTTTCCCGCCCACCAAATTCGTTGGGGATCCACTCGCCTTGTTTACGGCTGTAATCGCGGTAAATCATCGAGGCGACGGCATCCACGCGCAGGGCATCAATACCAAAACGCTCAACCCAGTAGAGCGCATTGCCCACCAGATAGTTGCTGACTTCACGGCGACCATAGTTATAAATCAGGGTATTCCAGTCCTGATGGTAACCTTCACGCGGATCGCTGTGTTCATAGAGCGCGGTGCCGTCAAATTCGGCCAGAGCAAAGTCATCGGACGGGAAATGACCTGGTACCCAGTCCAGAATCACATTCAACCCAGCGGCATGAGCCGCTTTGATAAAGTAGATAAAATCATCACGCGTGCCAAAACGGCGCGTCGGGGCATAGAGGCCCGTTGGCTGATAACCCCAGCTTCCGTCAAACGGATGCTCATTAACGGGCAGCAACTCCAGATGGGTGAAGCCCATCCATTTTGCATACGGCACCAGTTGGTCCGCCAGCTCACGGTAGCTCAGCCAGAAATTATTGTCCGTGTGACGACGCCATGACCCCAGATGGACCTCGTAGATGGAGATGGGCGCATCAAATTCGTTGGCCTTTTTACGCTCTTGCGTCTGCGCTATCTTTTCCGGCAGATCGCAAATCATGGATGCTGTTTCCGGGCGCATCTGCGCTTCAAAAGCGTAAGGGTCAGATTTGATCCGCAGCTTGCCGTGCGCATCAATCATCTCAAATTTATAGAGCTGCCCATTGTGCGCACCCGGAATGAAAAGTTCCCAGATACCGCTTTCACGGCGCAGGCGCATGGGATGGCGGCGACCATCCCAGTAGTTAAATTGCCCGACGACGGAAACCCGGCGGGCATTTGGCGCCCACACAGAGAAGCGGGTCCCGGTCACGCCGTCCATTGTATCTGCGTGCGCGCCCAGCGTTTCGTAAGGTCTCAGGTGGGTGCCTTCGGAAAGCAGCCAGGCGTCCATATCCTGAATCAATGGACCAAAGCGGTAAGGATCGTCGATAAGGTTCTGCTGCCCATGCCAGATAACGGCCAACTGGTAGCGAAAGGGGTTTTTGCGTCGCGGCAGAACGCCACTAAAGAAACCGCGTGAATCAAGGCAATCAAGATTGCCTACTTTGCGCCCGGTTTTGGGTTCAATAACCCAGACCTCGGTCGCGTCAGGTAATAATGCGCGGACTTCCAGCCCGGCTTCCGTCTGGTGCATGCCGAGGACGGAAAAGGGGTCTGCAAAATGGCCTTCAATGAGCGCATTAATCACGTCTCTATCTACAAAAACAGACATGGTTTAATCCTTGTTATTTATGTCACACCTTTCCCGGCAAGGTTATACGCCCAGCTGTGACATTTTTTTTGACCTGAACGGCGCAGCACATAATGTGCATCCTCTCTGCTCCGTCCTACCTTCAGGCAGAATGCGTAAACACCCCACTTAAAGCATAGCCAACGCTTTATCTGACTCCCGAGAAAAATATCAACATCTGCGTACACTCCGTTAATACGCAAAAAAAAGGGGTGACAAGCACCCCTTTTTAAACAAATTAAGATTATGCGAGCTGGCGTAATACGCGGCGTAGCGGCTCCGCTGCGCCCCACAGGAGCTGGTCCCCTACGGTAAATGCAGAGAGGAAGTCCGACCCCATATTCAGCTTACGCAGACGCCCTACAGGGGTGGTCAGCGTGCCTGTTACGGCAGTTGGCGTCAGTTCACGCATGGTGATTTCACGGTCATTCGGCACCACTTTCGCCCATGGGTTATGGGCCGCCAGCAGCTCTTCGATGGTCGGAATAGACACATCTTTTTTCAATTTAATGGTAAATGCCTGGCTGTGGCAGCGCAGCGCACCGACGCGAACACACAAGCCATCAACCGGAATTGTGGTGGTTGTCGCGAGAATTTTGTTGGTTTCAGCCTGGCCTTTCCACTCTTCACGGCTTTGACCGTTATCCAGCTGTTTGTCGATCCAGGGGATCAGGCTACCAGCCAGCGGCACGCCGAAGTTATCGACGGGCAGTTCGCCGCTGCGAGAGAGCTGGGTAACTTTACGTTCGATATCGAGGATGGCAGAAGCCGGGTCTGCCAGCTCAGCCGCCACGTGACCATGCAGTTGCCCCATTTGCGCTAGCAATTCACGCATATGACGCGCACCGCCGCCGGAAGCAGCCTGATAAGTCGCCACAGAAACCCATTCCACCAGATCGTTGGCGAACAGACCGCCCAGTGACATCAGCATCAGGCTGACAGTACAGTTGCCGCCCACGAAGGTTTTGATGCCTTTGTTCAGGCCGTCGGTAATCACCGCCTGGTTCACCGGGTCAAGAATAATGATGGCGTCATCTTTCATACGCAGGGAAGAAGCAGCATCGATCCAGTAACCCTGCCAACCGCTTTCACGAAGCTTTGGATAAATTTCGTTGGTATAATCGCCGCCCTGGCAGGTGACAATGATGTCGAGGGCCTTCAGTGCTTCCAGATCGAATGCGTCCTGCAACGTACCGGTAGACTTACCGCCGAACGTCGGGGCTGCCTGACCAAGCTGGGAAGTAGAGAAGAAGACCGGGCGAATGGCGTCGAAGTCGCGCTCTTCTACCATGCGTTGCATGAGTACGGAGCCGACCATTCCGCGCCAACCGATAAAACCAACATTTTTCATAGCGTATTTCCTGCGAAGGTGTGTGCTGTTAGTGCGAGCCAGTATCCAACTGGCGCTAAGGAAGGTGCGAATAAGCAGGTCATTTCTTCCCAAGCTGACTCGCTGATTAAAATTTCGCGGATCTGGGCCGATTTTTTTCCCGCAAACACATCGAATCAGCCTATTTAGGCTATTTTTTCCACCATTTCTGGCGTTATTTCCGGTTTTTACTGAGATCTCTCCCACTGACGTATCATTTGGTCCACCCGAAACAGGTTGGCCAGGGTGAATAACATCGCCAGTTGGTTATCGTTTTTCAGCAGCCCCTTGTATCTGGCTTTCACGAAGCCGAACTGCCGCTTGATGATGCGAAACGGGTGCTCCACCCTGGCACGGATGCTGGCTTTCATGTATTCGATGTTGATGGCCGTTTTGTTCTTGCGCGGATGCTGCTTCAAGGTTTTTACCCTGCCGGGACGCTCGGCGATCAGCCAGTCCACATCCACCTCGGCCAGCTCCTCGCGCTGTGGCGCTCCTTGGTAGCCGGCATCGGCTGAGACAAATTGCTCCTCTCCATGAAGCAGATTACCCAGCTGATTGAGGTCATGCTCGTTGGCCGCGGTGGTGACCAGGCTGTGGGTCAGGCCACTCTTGGCATCGACACCAATGTGGGCCTTCATGCCAAAGTGCCACTGATTGCCTTTCTTGGTCTGATGCATCTCCGGATCGCGTTGCTGCTCTTTGTTCCTGGTAGAGCTGGGTGCCTCAATGATGGTGGCATCCACCAAAGTGCCTTGGGTCATCATGACGCCTGCTTCGGCCAGCCAGCGATTGATGGTCTTGAACAATTGACGGGCCAGTTGATGCTGCTCGAGCAGGTGGCGGAAATTCATGATGGTGGTGCGATCCGGCAGGGCGCTATCCAGGGATAATCGGGCAAACAGGCGCATGGAGGCGATTTCGTACAGGGCATCTTCCATGGCACCGTCGCTCAGGTTGTACCAATGCTGCATGCAGTGAATACGCAGCATGGTCTCCAGCGGATAGGGCCGTCGGCCATTGCCCGCCTTGGGATAAAACGGCTCGATGACAGCGGTCATATTCTGCCATGGCAGAATCTGCTCCATGCGGGAGAGGAAAATCTCTTTTCGGGTCTGACGGCGCTTAGTGCTGAATTCACTATCGGCGAAGGTGAGTTGATGGCTCATGATGTCCCTCTGGGATGCGCTCCGGATGAATATGATGATCTCATATCAGGAACTTGTTCGCACCTTCCTTAGTACACCGGGTGCAGCTGAGTCTCTTCAGTTTCACCATTCTGCTGGTTAGCGCCATCGGTATCGGCATCAGTCGCATCGTCAGCACCGCCGTTGTTTTCAGCACTATCACCGTCGTTGTCACCATTAGCTTCAGCATCTTCTGCCTGTTTTGCTGATTCCAGTTCAGCCAGGGTAGCCATCAGAGTACGGGCCATTTCAGGAGTCAGGCGTAAGACGACTTCTTCCGGCACGGTTTCCGTAATTTCGATCTGATTTTCATGCTCACCTTCCGGCTGCGGCGGGATCTGGTCGCGCAGCTGGCTCAGGGTTGGCAACAGGCTGTCGAAGGTTTTACGGATAACTTTCGGTTTCAGGCCAGTCTTTTTCTTGGAACTCACGAATTTGGCAGTGACGCGGGTTTTCCCAGCTCCTTCTGCCTTTTTCAGGGATTCCATCAGGACTTCATACGGGTCGCGGTCAGTACCCTGACATTCGTTAATAACGTCAACGGCAACGTCACCAGATACCTTATCTTCTTTCACCAGCATCTTGATGCTGAAGTCAGCGTTTGCCAGCACGATACTGCGGCGAACGGTGACCAGAGAGACACCCAGACGCTGAGCAATCGACTCAATGGTGTGACCCCAGCCAATCAGGCGCTTGAAGCCTTCAGCGCGTTCCACCATCTTCAACTGAAGGGAGTTGGCGCTCTCGATCATGTTGTAGACTTCTTCGTCCTTGCCGCCTTCAAATTCCTCGACGGTGATTTTCTGGAAGCTCGCGCCCTCAGCAATCGCCATCATCAGGCCAGCAAAACGGTGGTGGCCATCAATGATTTTCAGGCGGGTTACGCCTTCCACTACTACTGGTTTAACGCGGATGACAGGCACTGACTGAGGACGTTCCAGATAAGCGTGTTTGAACATTACCGCACGGTCATAATTTACGTCGCGGAGGTTCAGTCCCTCTTCCACAAACAACCAGTACGGGCTCACCGCAAAGACGTTGTTACGCCCGATATCGGCTTCTTCGAACTGTTCCGTATTGCCGCTTTTACGCGCTTTGGTTACGAAATCGCTCAGTGCTCGGAGTGATGATGGCGCTTTGTCTAAGCTGCGCATCAGTACCGCAGCGCCTTCCAGATTTTCCAGGGTACGGCTTTGTTCGAAGATAGCTTTAACGTCGGTGTTCATGGTGTTTCTCCGCTTTAGTTATTGTGTCGCGAGGTTCGTTGCTTGCTGTAAATCCAGTTAAACACACACCAAACAGGTGACGAAGCGTATTTGGGGACAAAATGTCTCTTTTTTTTCGGGTACATAAAAAAGCCCTGTAATCCAGTGATTACAAGGCCTTAGCTCGTAATGATGACATCAAGATGGCGACGTTTTTCGATTTTGACCGCATTTTTCATCAAAATTGTCATCACTTCATTTAGTTTTGAACTCTCCCCTTCCTCATATGAACCCCAAGGTAGGAATGGAGTAGGACTATTGATATTGAATGCAACGCCCGTAGGGCATCGCCATGCAGTTGGCTTCTTTGAGTCAGGTTCCCATTTCACCAGGAGTATTGGCGCGTTACAGTCGATGTCATCGATGGCTGGTATAGCCTCATATAAAAACACTCCCGCATCATCCCCACTGAAGAAAGCTAGATGCTTATACGCGCTGGCAAAAGAGACTACGCCCGCGAAAAGGCCCACAACGATGAGGTTAAGGTTCGATGTTTTGTGACGGATACGTTTTTGCTTCAGGCGAACCATTGTCAGGGCTGACAAGAAGATAGCCACCAGCCCCCCGGCTCCTGCGAACCAAACGGAATTGATTTGCAGGAAGGAAATCAAATCACGATGCTCTCTCTGGTTTTCTTCAAGCATCAACGACACAAAAGTTGTTGTTACTGGCATTGATATCAGGAATATCGTGATCATCACTATTGCAAAAGTCTGTATGGAATAGCGGTCTCTATTTTCCTCTATAACAGAATTAAAGGATAACAGATAAACAAATGTAAATAATAAAATGGAAAGAAGGTACATTGGTTATGCCTTTTTTTGGGTTATCGCTGAATTCTTTTATTTAATTCTGTTCTGAAAAATGCATACAAGAACTGCCACCCATCACCATGAGCCGTTCTGAAATCTTTTTCAGGGAGTACCGGAAAACCAAATTTAAAATTATCTTTTCCAGTGTGGCGCTGGCAAAAGTGCGCAAGCTCATGTGCCACTACGCCTTTGATATGATCCAGTTGATTGATTGAATAAAATGCTCCGATGTCCTTACGCTGCTCTATATGTGCGTACTCATGGTAGCGATAGCGCGGTGTATCACTGTCAGGATAAATGGACGATGGTGAAATAGTGATTGAGCTCCTGCCGCCCCATGAATGTTTGGCACTCCAGTTGACCCGAACTTCAGGCGCAGGGCCGGTGAAACCATATGCCTGTCTATAGAGGTGCAGAAGATACCCTGAATACAGAAAAACAACTTTCTCCGCCGTCATAACGCGAGAAACGCCATAGCGAGCAACTGCCCTATCTCTGGCTGTCAGAACGGGGGTTTTTACCCGTGGGGAGAATAATTTTGTTGGGCTGAATAGCCAGACTTCTGAATCGTCATCAGGCATATCCAGTATCACCTGAATTTCTTCAGGCGACCCAACTCGTTGATGCCACCTTTCAAGATTATCGCCCACTTCATTCAGGCTGATTAAATCATCGGCATTCTCGTAGAATAACCAGATCAGCGTTCCTCGTGGGAGTGCTTTCTCAGCTGTAATATGTGAGAGGATAATTTGACGTGGTGTCATCTTATTCGCCACAGTTCCCGGATGCTTCTATCAGTTTTATTTTTGTTGCTTCTGCCGCCTGCATTTTTTGTTTCATCTTCTCAATGCTAGCGGTCACACGGCGGGCGCACCATTGATACGCTGCCTGACGTGATTCGAAAAACTCATAATCCGCGTGCAGGTAAACTGATGTGCCGTAGGAGACGGACATACGGTAACCCTTCGGCGTTTCATTGATGACTTCCCGTTCTTCTACACAGTTTTCAAACTCAGGGACATAATCCACGAATCGACGACGCAGAATGCAAAACAGCACCTTTATTTGGTTTTCATCAGTCATTTGTTATCCTCGTTATTCTTCTTATTTATCATCAACCTTTCTTAATTGTCGATGCTGAATACGGCGGAGCGGATTTCACGCTTGGCCTGCTGACGGGCGCGGTGTTTGCTTACACGAAGAGATCTATCGTATGCATTGTTTTTACGATAGCCACGCGAGCGGCACAGTGAACAAGTGCAGCCTTCTACTGAATAGAAAATCCCAAACGGTTTCATAAGTATCACCTTTAAGCTTGATAATAATGTTTATCATAGCTGGAGTTATTCAGGTGACGAATAGTTAAGGGGCGCGTTTTGCTTGGGTTTTTACACTATCGTTTATTGAGTCGATGAGGTCGGAAATAGAAAGGAGTTTTCTGCCAAAGAATAGTTTTCGTCTGGCTTCTATTTCGTAGCGGAAGGGTTCAATAATTTCATCTTCATGCATGATTACGAAACGATAGCCGTTATTAAGGAGTTTATGCAGCTTGTTTGTTTTTTTTCTTATGGGACTTAGCTTAAACATTGTTATCAACTTCTCATCATGATCACCTGAATTGTTATAACACAGTTATTTCCGACACGCTGCTGCTTTTGCTGAAGAACTCGGATTGCTTTGGGCTGGGCCAGCAGGTTGTATGCCGGGCGAACCCGGCATCGTTATCACAGGGCTTTTTCTTTTCCCTTTCGTTCTATCCCACGAAACATCGCGCATTTCCGCACAATATCCAGTGTCGGGATGCTACCACTCCCCTGCTCTTTCACGCTCATTCGCAACGTGAGCCGTAGCAACATCTTGATGTCACGTGGTGGAAGTTCTGGGTAAGTGTTTACAAGTGATCTGACCAGTTCATCAGGAATGTTCACGCCAAAGTTCTCACCCATAATCTTCCAGATCTTTTGGGCATCTGATTTCTCCGGCACATCATAGTGAATGATTGCAGCGCATCTTGGTATGATAGCCTCATCGATGTCACTACCCCGGTTGCTTGTCATGAACATCAACCCATCGAAATACTCCAGTGTACGGAGGAACTCCGCAACGATGGCATTTTGAGTCAGTGATGCTCCACGCTGCATGACAAACACATCGGCTTCGTCCAGAAGCAGGACACAGTTCCAGCGTTTAGCCCGGGTCAGAATCGTCCGCAGATTTTTCTCAATGTCATCGGCGTTGGTTCCCAGTGCGCCAGCATGAATTGAGTACAGGGGCCGTTCAATGACCTCTGCATACACTTCAGCAGTTAATGTCTTCCCAAGTCCGGGTGAGCCCACGCACATGATGATGTTACCCGCGCTTTTCCCTTCAACAATATCGCTGGTGAAAGCGCTGATATCCGTGGTCAGTATATCGAGTAAATCACGGTGGTCTTCCGGCAAAACCATCTTTTTTGGCAGTTCTTTATCATACTTGTATGGTTCTACGTTATTGGCATGTATCCAGATAAAGTCTTGCAGCGAGAGATCAAAATAACGCTGCACAGGAATTTCGGGTAAAAGGCCAAACTGGTCATCTTCAAAAAGAGGCGACTCCACTTCTGCACCGTAGGCATCGCACTCACTATCAGGCAAATCGTGTATCAGTTTATGCCCTGCTATTTCCAGATTCCGGTCGCTGTAGCTATACGATTCCATTCTGACAGCCCTGCCGGTTGCTTTAAACTGATTGCCAAATTGCCCGTCGACCACTTCCTTAAACCGCGTTAGTTGTTCCAGGTACTCTTGTTTCAGCTCATGCGTTTCATGGTAGATATCACGGTCGGCCAGTGTCTTAGCGACACTGCGCCGCGCCACCTCATTAGGCTCGAAATTCAGGGCGGTAAGCTGGGTTCCGTAAACCTTTTTGGAGTGCGAATATTCGCCGAACCCATACCAGCTGATTTGTAACAATAGTGATGGGGGACGGTCAGAGTTTTTTTCTGATTTTACTTCTTTTATTGCTGTAACAAGACCGGGGTACAGGTTGCCGTCATGACCGCGTCGGTATATCCAGCCATCAATTCGATTTGACTTCAGATACTGTAGTAACACACGACCGAATGCCGGAAAACTGCTCACAGGCTTATCGAAATCACCTTCCAGTGCAGTGATGATCGATTCAAGAGCTCGTCGATTTTTTGACTCTCCATCACCACGACATGCCTGTAAAAGTTCATTCAGATCATCCCGAGATAAACATAGCGGATCGACGGCAATCTCATCGTCAGAACTACGGTGGCTATAACGATTACGTAAAGCCTCAAATGTTGGGCTTGTGGTAGCTTTTAGTGTTTCTGTTTTTATCGTGAGTGCCATAGCCGTCCTCGTCAGTAATTTACTTTGATATGCCTTAAGTTCACATGGAAGGGGCAACTTCGAACGCATTAGGAACTCTGATCCGCGAGCCTATTTCCAGTTTAATGGTTGCCTTTACGTATTCACCCTCCTTCAGATAGGTGATGTCTTGGTTATGAAATGTTGACTTTTCATGTGTAGCCCACCATTCCATAGAGCTTGGGATTTTTAACGTTAGCCCAAGATGTTCAGTGAGATAGCATACTCCCATGTTTGAGTAGGTCTTAACGGGGTTCGGGTAGAATTGAAAGTTACCCTCTACGAGACAATCAGTACGAGGATCGATGAACGAAAGGAAAACGCTAAAAGTACCCTGACGTTTTAGCTCGGCGTAAGCCTCAAGAATCGTGAAACGCTTTAATGCGTCATTTGAAAACAGGGTTACAATTTTTTCCGAAAGCATAGCCACCTCATGAGCTGTTTTTTTCCTATTATCAACCGGTGTCTCCTCCTGACGAATAGGTTTGCGGCCAAAAAAAAACTGCACCAGGAGGTGCAGTTTCGATAATCAAGCAATGGCGAATTGTTATTTTTCGCTACTCAGTTTATCCGTAATAAATGCTTCAATTTCTGCCATGAGCTCGGTACTCATTCGGTTAAATTCAAAGCGAACTTTACGGCCTGATGCATTTTTGCTGATACGGGCGTATTTGTCCTTATTAGCAAAATTAGCCAGATCACGGGTTTCCCAACTTTTTGCAGGTGGCTTTTGATCGAGTAATTCAACCGCCTTTGTGATCTGCGCCATGACAATTTTCTGCGCTTCCGGGATGTCACTGATGTCCAGATTAGCAATTTCTTCTTTCACCCTATCAACTACATCTGCAAGAATGAAAAGGTTGCTCTCTACGTATTTCTGAAGTTTGGACAACCGGCTGTAGAAGGAGTTTGGTATACCTTCATAATCCGGGAACAGAGCTATCAACGAACCGTCAATACGCGCCGCCTGAATACGTTTAAAGACTGACACATGGCTTATGCCAAGAAAGAGGGCAAGCTCTTCATTTTTGGTGAATCCTTTTTCCTGCATTAGTTCCAGATACTGAAGCCCAACCTCTCGGTATGAGAATCGGCGTGATGTTTGTGCAGCGGTAATAATCGCCTTGATGTCCTCAGCTGATAGATCATCTGGTAGCACCCATAAAGGCAGATCTTTTTGAGCCGCAATACAGCAAAAACGTCTGCGGCTACCTTCAATAAGCAGGTACACGCCATCACGTTTAACGGCAACACCTTCAGTATCAACACCCCTTGACTCAATTTGTTGCAGGATATCTCGTACTGCGTTTGTGGTAAGCGCTTCCTGATTTCGCGGGTTCATTGGGTGAACGGCGGTCTCAGTAGCGACATTTTCAGCTGCTACAGTGACGTGCTCAGCTTCAAGTTTTCGCCCGTTATGAAGGGTAAAGAGTTTCTTAATGCGAGGGGGACTCTTAAGGTTAGCTAACCCGGAACGGTGGCCTACATCGGTTCGCTTTGGCGTATTTAGATAACGCGATTTATCGTTTCCGATATGCTGTTCATCACTCATGCGTTAACTCCTTCCTTCGCTGAAAAACTCTTTATCTCATTAATAAACTGTTGATATACGGACATTACGGATTCTTCGGCAATATCCAGCTGCTTTGGTGAACATAACTCTTCAGATTTCTTAATATCGAGAACCGACCTACCCCGTGACGCAGCTGCTTTGAATGCTTCAGAGTTTTTGATATTGGTTGCCATAAACAGGTCTTGAACGGTTCGAATTAACTTATCGAGGACTATTTTTTCGTATGGGCTTTTATCATCGACGTTAACGGCCAGTACTTTAAACCATTTAATATTTTCACCTTTATTGGGAGACTGACGGAATCGCTCACTGATCGTCAGCATAAAATCAGTTGTGGATGCATAGTCGTATTCTCGCGGAGAAACTGCGACAAGAATACCGTCAGCGGCCTCATCAGCGGCCCAGATAATTGGCGAGTCTTCTGGAGGGGTATCGAAGATAATAAGGTCATACTTAGCTTTCAGGACTGGCATTATCACTTCTTTGAATCGTAGCAACAACTGAGTGCGCTCTTCTTTACTGCACTGCCAGTATTTATCTTTGAATCTCGCATCGGTTGGGAACGCAGTAATTACATCAAGATTTGGCAGATGGGTTGAGAACGGCATATTCTCAATGATTTCAGCCTCAGAGTAACCCATGTCGAGGTATTTTTTATATTCAGAACCTTCTTCATACACGCCCAGGATTGCGTCGATTGCAGTCAGGAATACGTCGTCTTCAGATACGCTTTGAATCATACCGCTACCAATAGAGCCTTGCGGATCCCATTCAATTACTAAAACTCTGGCATTCAACTGGAGATCAAGTGCTGCTGCTACAGCCAGAGCCACTGAGGTCGTGCTTTTTCCTGTCCCACCTTTATGATTCTGAACAATGATTGTTCGGCTCTGGTAGTAATCTCTATAGCGCGGATAACCCAGGGCATCCATAATATTCTGGACATCCCAGCGGGTATAAAGGTGGTTTTTGTTCTGATAAATAGGTTGACCCACCAGCCTTTTTTCTTCGAGATCAGCGAGAATTTTATTGAAGGTAACTCGAGATTTTCCAAAGAAGTCGGAGAGATTTTTTTTATTCAGGCAGTGGTTATAGATAAGGCGATCTACCCCCTCCACACTGTCATCTGATACAGATACCCGGGAAGAAGCCAGTAACGATTCTTTCAATGAAATTTGTTCGGACTTCATGCGTTGCCCGACAAGGGCAATTTTATCTATTAGATTCATTCTCGTCATACCCTCAAACCTGAATTATGAATTTAAACGCATATGCGTATACTTTACGTATAATGCGTAAAATGACGCTCTATGCGTATAATTGTAACGGCAATCAGATTGAGACGCTAACATTCTATTTTGTTTTTTCTTCATTTTGCGATCTCGAAATGCAGTTCAATGACACATCATCTTTCTCTTCTGGCGATTAAGGGGGTTAAGTAATCCACGGGGCGGGCAGAACCCGGAGAGACTGACTGGCGATTAAGGGGGTTAAGTAACCCACGGGTCGGGCAGAACCCGGAGATGCTGGCTGGCGATTAAGGGGGTTAAGTGACCCACTGTACGGGCAGAAACCGGAGAGGCTGGCTGGCGATTAAGGGGGTTAAGTGACCCACTGTACGGGCAGAAACCGGAGAGGCTGGCTGGCGATTAAGGGGGTTAAGTGACCCACGGTACGGGCAGAACCCGGAGAGGCTGACTGGCGATTAAGGGTGTTAAGTAATCCACGGGTCGGGCAGAACCCGGGGATGCTGGCTGGCGATTAAGGGGGTTAAGTGACTTAGCGCTGGAGGATACGCCCTGCAACTATTGGTAAATGAATGACAAGGTTTCCCGTAAGACCCATCAAATAAAAAAGCCTCTGAAGTAGAGGCTCTTGGGTATTCGATATAGTTAGGCTAATTCGTCCGGGTCGTTGATGGCACTAACGAAGAACTCCGTGCGGTAATCATTCCCCCATCCCAACCAGACAGAAGGTGAACCCTCCTTTGCCAACGAACGGTCACCCGTCATGCTGTCCGCTTGGACAGGAACTGTCACGCATTCTTTAATAGTATCGGCCTCGGCAACCAGTCCAGTACTCTGGGTTTCAAATCCGGCAATTACGACAACAGCATCAGGGTCGTGTAGCTGAAGCTGGGCGATAAGCTCTTTAACTTTCATAGTGATCCTCTGCGCTAGAATTATCCAATTCTACCACGCTTGATGGTCAGGCGTATAAGTGCTTACTGTACAGCTCGAAAGCTTCATCATGTTCCAAATCGTCCAGGATAACGATATCAGGGCCATGTTCTTTTTTGATTTGTGCGATGTATGAAGCGTATTGAGCCTGGCTTTTGTAGCCCACTGTCCAAAGTCTACCTTCGCGTAAGACGCAGATTTTCTTGCGGTAAACCTTCTTGAAACTTGATTTAGTTTTCCGGTTACGCTCCTCGTCACTGACAAGCTGGTCGATTACTTCAATCAGGTTTGAGTCTATGAGAAATGGCTTGCCATTGTGTTCGCCAAGGCAGATTGGCAGAAGACCCTTCGCATATGATTCGGCCTGGCGGAACAGCTCTTTTTTTCCTGGTTCGAACAGTACGCGAGTTTCGCCACCATGCCCATCATTATCAGCTGTACCTATGCTCAGCCCGTCGAAGAGGACAGTAGCGTTAAAGCAGACTGTTTCCTGGCTCATGCCAGTATAGATTTTGAGGCCTTTCAATTTGATTCTTGTCTGAGTGTTCATTGTGTGTTCCCCGCTTTCTAATTGTGATTCTATTTTCAATCACCTTGAGCAGGTGACGAAGTGATACGGAGAAATAATTGTTGGGTCGCCTGATAGCCGGGCTGGTGGCAGCCGCAACCCTTAGTCAGTACTTCGGGATCGTAGTTCCGAAAAGCCACAACAGTCTCCACAGCGTTTTGGGGGTGTTAACCCCCATACGCTTTGAGACTTTGCCCTAGCGGGCCGCGAATTCGCCTAATCGCCCCGTGAGGGCTCTATTCGAATTTACATGTCGTGCCTGCTTCGCTTGAGAGCGAAGCTTTTGGACGGCGATTGCCCGCGTGGCGGGCAGACATTTTTACGTGCGCATTGCGCACGATTTTCTTCGGTTACATTACAGGGCTGGCTGGGGATTGGCTTATTGCAATATTCTACAACGAAGCTGGGAACGGCTGGCTGGAACGCGAAGATTTAAATCATACTCTATATCGACTGATATCAACGACGGTATCAGCGGGGTCTGTTGCCAGCTTACAGGTCACTTGACCTTCCTGATCCAGCATCAGTGTCGCGGTTAACGGTTCATTTTGAGCATCGATTACAGTGACATTCACGCGTAACCGTGTTGGAAGCATCATCAGAATTCGCGTAGGGCTCTCTGATAATGACACGTTTCTGGCTTGCAGAACCGCTAAAACACTCTTCATTAACTCTGCTTGGTCGATCATATAGTCACATGCCACTGGATGTATTGGGATGAAATCGTGCCTACCGCAGGGCTACACGAAAGATATAAATCAGTATGACATGCGGGCCGGACTCAAACCATCAATTACTGGAACCAGTCCGAAGATAGCGCTCTGGTTTTTATGCTGTTGAATTTACATAGTTGTTATTTAGTGAATTATTCGTACCTTATCATTCACTGATATCACTTAAATTCAAAGTGAACAGGAGAGGATTGGATTAAAAGTCCATAAAATGTGAATTAAAAGTGCGCTAGGAAATGCGATAAACTGATTGATTTGTTTTGATATGGTTTTTATGTGAATTATCGGTGAGTTACTTGTGTGCTACTTATCTCCATGCTGCTATGCCTTTCCAATAAATAGATTGGATAGGGCAGGGAGATGGAAGAGGGGAGAGGGCTTACTCCGCAGGTGATTTCACTTTAAATTCAAGCCATCTTGCCCCGAGCCTGTTTTTATCCAGATTGTAGAACAACGGTTTTATACAGACCCCTTCATACTCAGGGAACTCTATACCGCTGGCGAAGTGAATCTGTAGTGTATCAGGATCAATACCCATCATGTTTGTGTCAAACAGCCTGTGGAATGTTGGTGATAGCAAAATGCCGTTACTGGCGTTATAGCAGCCTGCTACGGATGTTGGTTCAATATGTGCTGCCTCCAGCACACCGTTGAGGTGTTTGCCCGATACCGCGCACAGGCTTCCGAAATTCTTATCCACCAACTCACGGAACTGAGACTGGACATGCACATCGCGAACGCTAACCTCTCGGCGGAAGCTCGGGGAGCGCATACGGATATCTGCATGGGGGAGGTGACCGCGTGGTAATGGCAATACAGCCGGTTGCTCATCCATTACTGGATTCTGCTCCTCGCAGTAGGTGTCCACGGACTCAATCAAACGGGATGTGTCATTACCAAATCGGCGAGTGAACCAGAGCCTGAAGTGAGCCAACCGTGATGCCGGAATTTTGTTACGTGCGTACTCCTGAGCATTCTCCTTTTCGATTTCAGTATTTAGTAAAGCCAGACGGGCCTGAGAAGCACGAATTTCTTCCTGGACTCTGAGATATCCTGCCAGTAGACAAACTTTGGATTCCTGATGTTCAGGCCGTCGCGGATAACCAGATCCTGTTTCAACCACGCCAAAGGCTTTGTACCGGAACATTCGGGGAAAAAGCGTTAATGCCACCCGGTTGTTACGACGAACGAGGGAACGAATCAGATTGGTTATCTTCCTCATGTTCTGAATAGTGCGGGGAGAAAAGAACGCGGCGTATTACCTCTGCTCTATCTATTCCCGACATTATCCCTCTGCGAATGACACCACGGAGGTGAGCATTATGTCTTGCCCCGCTTACTAGGCCGAACTCACGGGACAAACTGACATACTCTTTCAGGAGGTGATGCTTAGGGTCGGTAAACGCCTCTGGAGGAATCACCTGATATGCAACTGACGAAAGTATACGGAAAGTCAGTTCAGATGCTGTCCAGCCCTCACGCCGAAGCCGAATAATTGTTATAACGAGATCATCGATACCAGGCATATCCGGTTCGATATATAGGGACATCAGAGTGTCGTTCATTCCGGGAGGAAGGCTAGCAGAGTGTGACGGGTTGCTCATAGGGTAAGGTACTGATCGGACGTAGAAGAAGCGCTTATGTTACGGAATTCGCTCTGGTGGGTTTTAGCTCCAGTGGCGAACGCTGGAACTACGGGTAAAAAAATCCCCGGTTTACCGGGGAAGTTAACAACTACCTCCAGAAGGGTTGGAGGCAAAGCCGGTTGGGCGACCGGCCACAGGGAATGCTACGGCTTAATGCCGAGTACTACACCGCCATAGACCAGGTACATCACGATGGCGAACAGCATGAAGAAATGGGTTACCGGGTGCGCCAGCGCGGCTGCTGCCGCATTGCTTGCGCTGAGCTTCAGTGAGCCAAAAGAGTGATTACGAACAGCTTGTGCTTTCATGGGTCGCTCCTGATAACGGGTTACATGTTGTGGCTTCTGTATCCAGTATCTGGTGAGTGACTCAGGTGACGAAGAAAACCAGGGCATAAAAAGCCCTGTATTTTCAGAAAGATAATATCGGTTTCGTTTTGTGTTGTGCTTGCTATTCCGGGCATAAAAAAACCGCCTGGTGAACCAGACGGCTTTGGGATAAACAGGCTTTACACAGACAGGTCAGTGGATCATTTAAGTCACTTAACCCCCTTAATCGCCAGTGTATTGCCACCAGCAGTACGTGGTCTAACGCTTAAATATCGTAGCGACCTTCTTTGATTTGCTGGAGCTGTTCAGCCAGCACCTTCGCCAGTGGTTCGGCTTCTTCTTCATCATCAAGATTGTCGATGAGCGTCAGATTCGACTCACCCGCACGGCGGGCATAAACCCCATACGCTCGCTGGCCGGAGATATCGGTGACCGAAGTCTGAGAGTGATCGCAGATGATATTGCCGTGACGGTCTACCGGCCCGAAGCTGATGGCTTCATAATCCGCATCGTGGCCCAATGGTAAATCGCGCAAAACAAACAGGCGTAATGGGAGAACGTCGTACTCAGCACCACATTTTGCTGCCACATCCAGATCGTTAATTTCACGGAGAAAATCTTTCGCTACCACCGAGTCAGAATGCATCCGGTAAATGGTCGATGCGGCCCAGATTGCACCAGCATAAAATTGTGATTCTTCTTTTGTCATTTAGCACCTGCTCTTATTGTCATGGGTATGCCGGTCGAACGGTATCCCCGTGCAGACCGTCAGTAAACGGTTATTTCCTTTGCGCAGCAGTCGCATTGGTATTCGTTGATACCACCAGTTGCGACCCAGTTTATTGCGCCGCAGCGGCAACTCAACAGCTGGCGCATACCAGGAGCAAGTGCCCGCTCTGAAAACGACTCAACCGGGACTTCGCCCGGGTAGTAGTAACCTTTTATCAGCTTGCTGCGTGAATGCCCGTCAGTGTCGGTGTAATGCAGATACACCTTCCGGGTATAAATCATACCCGAGTCAGTGCCGAACTGCGTTTTCAGAAGCATACATATCCTCCAGACGCTGAATACATTGTTGTGCGGCCTTATCAAGTAGTTCAGCCGTGGGTTCATCATAGATGCCACGTACCAGCAGACCAAATATTTCCGGGTCTACAGACAAATCGTACATGCATACGCGAACGCCAAGCGCTGTACGTAGCGCATAGACATGGCGGTTAGGCTTTCCGCCGATACCGGTGACTGACGCGACATTTTCAAAATTACCAGGGTTAACCAGGTTAATCACGGGGCACGATATACACTCAGGGATCCGCTTCAGAGCCACAGCATCCAGATACAGGCTGTGGCCCACTTTCAGGTTTTTTGGCAACGCTTGCAACGGCATGGCTTCGAGGGCCAGATTTTCTTCAAGATGCAGGTTATCCGGCAAAGTGGTAATACGGGTGTTTGACAGCATCATACTGCCAGCTACTTTCAGCGTATCCGGCAGATAGGCGATATCAGTACACATGATGTCCAGAACGCGGCCCACCGTCAGATTTTCCGGCAGATACTTAAGACGTGAAGAATTCGCCATGAGCGTACCGGTAATGGTCAGGTTGTCAGGGAGAGATTCCAGCTCAGAGTAGCTGATAAACAGATTGCGGGCCACCAGCCCGGCAGGGATGCTATGAATGCCCGACAGAATGGTCAGGGTGTTCGTCACGGTCAGATTCGCGGGAATATAGTCGCAGGGAATTGCCGGATCTTCTGGCTCAAGCGTAAACCCGACACGAAGATCGCCTTCAACGATGATTCGTCCGTCCTGAAGGGTAAAGGCCACACCATTCGCTGCCAGTTTATCAATGAAGTCTGTCATATCGGTTTCCTTTTAATGGCCCGACGAGCCGGGCCGGAGGTTCAGAGTTTGCTGACAAAGTTCTGCTGCGTGAACAGGTACATATCGCCCTGCTCATTGAACATGCACAGATTTTCGAGGATGCGCTTTTCAATCCAGACGACCGGCTTTTCACGCATATCCTTCGCGAGCGAAAAGGTGTTTCGCAGCCGGGTAATGCGGTGCTGATCATTGATTGCCTGGTGAATTGCGGCCTTTGACGCTGCCGCCTGCTTTTTTACGTTGTTGCGGGCACACCATAATTCGCCACTAGCGGCTGATGCCCGCGCTGCTGGCTGACGTGAGGAGTCCAGTTGGTCATAACGTAAGAGATTCGGCATGATGCCCCCTGTCATAGTTTTGTCGTTATTGACCTATTATCTGGCAGGTGGGGCTGGTGACGAAGGGCGCTGAGGTTGTCTGATGGTTAAAAGATTGCCGTTAGTGTTCCATATGGTATAATTGAATTACCAAATGGGAGGGCTAGTTATGACGATGAAAGTTTTTTCTCCAGACGTTACCAAAACGAATCAGCACTGCTTATGGCAGGTTGCTGGGCTGGATAATGACGGTATCGCGCTGATGGATAAAATCAATCACGGTCTCGATGGCACAGTAGCTAAGCACATTTCTGAATGGGCTAACATCACGCCGTCTGAGCTGCGCAAAATGTCGGGTATACCTAATACGACGTTTAATCGTAGCATCAAAGACCGTTTCACTGCCGATCAGAGCGAACGTCTGGTGCGCATTATCCGCGTAATTGAACGCGCTGTAGAGCTGTTTGAAGGTGACAAAGAAGCGGCGCACAAATGGCTGAACGAAGCGAACCGTGGTCTGAGCTGGAAATCACCGGCAGAGCTTGTTTCTTCTGAGACAGGTGCGCTTGAAGTGATGCGCCTGATTACGCGTATTGAGCACGGGGTATACTCGTGATCCTTTACCGACTGACCAAGACCCGTTATCTGATGACTGCGTGGTCTGGTCTGGGTGCGAAAGAAGCGGGGGGCCGCTGGAACAGCGTAGGCACTGCAATGGTCTACCTGTCTGAAACGGCCAGCCTTACCATGCTTGAAACGCTGGTACACATTCACGCGCCGCAGTTACTGGACGACTTTACACTGCTGAGTCTTGATGTACCGGATGATCAGATCCAGACCTTCGACATGAGCCGTCTCCCTGATAACTGGGCGAGTGAGGATGCTCCTGCTGAGCTGGCGCTCTACGGTGATAACTGGGCTGAAAGCGGTTCTTCTATCGCGCTGCGTATTCCAAGTGCGTTGTCTCCGGTTGAATTTAACTACTTGCTGAATCCGGCACACCCTGAACTCTTTGACCTGATGGCTACGGTTAAGAAAATTCCGTTCCGGTTTGATTCCCGCCTGAAATAACACACAGGCAACTCCCCGGCATTGACGAACTGAGGTGTCTCTGATGATTCAGAAAGCGAAAGTCGCTAAAGCGTTTATCTCTGTAATTGCCTTGTTCGCCTTTGTCTACTGGGGACTTGATCCCGATTCAATTTGTCAGGCAGTTGGTGACGCATCTCAAACCTGCGGTTACTCCGGCAAGAATGGCGATGCGAGTCTGGTTGGTTCCGTGTTTGCTCTGATGCTGACGGTGTTGGCGGGTGCGATGCTTTGGGCGTGGGTCAGGAAAGGCTAATCAGAACTCTTGCAACTCCCTCCGTGATGCCGGGTGACGCTCCTCACTGAGCGCCACCAGTCAGTCATTACAAACGGGTTGATGATTCAATCGCGGGCGGAAGGCTACTATTCAGCGCGTCGAACCCGCCAAATGCCCGGCCCTCTTTTGTCAGCACCAGATGCATCGGCGTTTCGTTGATATTACGGGCGATGTAATCGTTGATGAATGCCCGCGCCTGATCGGCATTTTTAACCTCTGCTGTTTCCGGCATGGAGTTATGGGAACGATTAAAGACGACAGAGACATAATTCCCTTCAATTCTTACCGGGCGAGTCGATACGGTGAGTTTCATGGTCATTTTCCTGTAGTGAGTGTTGTGTGTATTGGTGTTCTGCCACTATCTACTGCAACGTTGCGGCCACAGGGCGAAGAATTGCTATCGCCTTTGATAACGCCTGCCGCTCACCACCATCAAGGATTCTGACTGCTTCTACGCAAGCCGCTTCTGCTGTATCAGCACGTTCTACCAACGTCCTGACGGTATTTTCATATGATCCGCAATCAGGCTCCTGATTGCTGTCTTCGCTCAGCGTGTTCCATGACTCAGTGAGGTTAACTGCAACAGCGACCAATTGGTCAGTGCTGATATCACCTTTTACGCAACGGCAGGCCACTTCAGCGCCCAGACGTTCAGCAATGTCGTAGTACCAGACTCCCGGTTCTTCAGATGCCTGATACGCAGGTTCGCAGGCTTTACAGATCTGCTCTGCGGCATCCAACATCCAGTGAGCACATTCAATTTCGCCACCAGCCAGCGTTTCACAGATCATTGTCTGTACGCTGTCACAGTTGAAGGTGAGGGGGATAGGATTAGCCACTGATAATGCGGTCAGACGGGAGACTTCATGCTGGAAGCCCTGAAACATGAACATGGCGCAGATAGCTGGATTTAACATGGTAGACCCCTGTAGTTATGTGTGTTGTTCGTTTTGTTTACATAACCAGTTAACCACGCTCCCCGCAGGTGACGAAGGCTTTCGGGGCAGAAAATTCACAAAAAAAACCGACCATTAAGGCCGGTTATGATCTGGAGTATATGGGGCTGAAAACCGCGTTATGCCTTCACTTTCGCCATAAACAGCTGCATGGTTTCTTCAGCAAGCGGAGTGCCAACCTGCTCAAGAACATACTCCGCGACATGCGGGGTGAGAATGAAGTCGATAAACTCCGGCAAGGACATGCTGTTCAGGCTCGGTAGCTGTCTGGACAGTGCATTCTGGTAATTTTCCACTTCACCCAGTTTGCGCTCGGGCCAGCCCACCAGCTCAGGGTGCTTTTCCTTAAGTGCGAGGCCGCGCTCCGGGAAACTGTTACTGATGGGGTGTCTGGCGAGGGTGGGGATCAGGAGATTCGCCAGAAAATCCACTTTCTCGTAATCAAGACAGACAGAATTCATATAGGTTTACCTCTTGCCACTGGCTATGATGTTCGCTTGCTATCTGGAAAACTCTACCAAAGCGGCTGGCGATATCTCATTGAAAACGCCAGCAGAATGCGGTCATTTCCAGCAGGAGTTACCCCATCTGATAACTGTCATAAGATGCCCCGCAGGCTTCCACCAGCGCATCCAGATCACCGGTAAACTCTCTGGCCCGCTTCATCAATGCACGGTGTAATTCCGCTGGTGGAATGTCATCGCTACTCTTCGCCGGGTATTCAACACTGAACGCGATGGTAAACGCATGGCTATACCACGGCCCGGCATTCTGGTTTTCAAAGCGGGCCATCAGCTGGCTTTCGGTTGTATCGGTAGCAAATGTATCGAGGTGGACGACATCGACCGGCACGTTGAGTGCCCCGGCAGTGGTTGATGCCAGCTGCCGGGCTTCGTCTCCTCGCTCTGGTGGTGCGCAGTAGAGACATTTCCCGTTCAGTACCACCAGCGTCTGACCGTAGGTCGTACTGACGATACTCACGGTGTTAGCCGGTTGCGGGTGTGTGGTTGCAGTGTGCTGCATGGTGTTCTCCATTAGGTCACTCACATGGCAACCAGCTTACCCGGCACAATTCAGCTGACGAAATCAGGACGGACTGGTGTATATCGTTCGCAAAATAAAGATATTTTTTATCATCAGCACCGGTAGTTACGGGGCAAATTGCAGGTATCCGGTACAATGGTGATATGAAGGGCATTACATGCAGAATCGTGTGGCCCGGCAGACGGATACCGAATATCAGCAGAAGGAACCAGGACAATGCAGGAACTCGACTTTGACCATATCCAGATAAACCTGAACCCGCGAGCGTGTGCTGTCACACCTATCCCGGAAGACCTGAAAAGGGAGCTGGCTTATCTGGGCGCTATCGCAGAGAGAAAGAAATTCGCGGCAAGCCTGATTGTTAATCTCTACAACCCGGACGTTTGCGGGGCGAATATGTACAAACTCACGGCCTATTGCCGTAACGAGTCATGCGATACCCTTCGCGATGGCATGATGACCCTGATACAGCTTTGTGCATACATGGAGTCACATGAGATCTATGGCGAGACGTTTGTCAAAAAGCTGATTAAACAATGGGAGTTTCGTAAGTAGTCTGCTGCTTCAAAATACCTTTCTGACAGGGCGCTATGTGCGCCCTTTTATTTTAAAAAAACGGGAAGGTCTTGCCCGGGTATTACCTGCTATTTTCAACTACCAAACCACAACGGCAGAAGAAAATTGACCAGTCGAAGCAATTCGACCAGGAGTTCGACATACAGGAAATGGAAGTCTTTCATAACAGTCTCTTCATATAATTGGCTCGACAAAATCGTTGCATCACGACGATCGCAGGTGTGAGGTTTGTTTTCTTCGTGGGGGTTGTCAGCTATCACGACATTGAGGCAGGCAAGCGCAGGTGTCACAGTTTCGGGTATATTTTATGCTGGTGGGGTGACCACCAGCTGCGGGTATAGTTACTTAATGGTTTTCAGGAGGGTGAACTTGGTTTTGCACCGGGTGCATTGCGCTTTCAGAGACCCGGAGCGCACCTGTTTCAGTTTCCCGGCGCACTGGGTACAGGCTACGTCCTTCACACGTTGTGCCATTCGCTCATCCACAGCGAGTGTTTTGGTCGGGTTATGCTTACGCTTGGGAGCCTTCAAAAGCCCCAGCGCCCGCAACGTGGCTTTGTACTCCCGGGTGATCCATTGACCGTCGCGCTCATAGTGCAGGCCATCCCCCATCATATCGCCAAGCTGTATCAGCCGCTGATGCAGCACTTTTTCTTCTTCAGGACTCATATACCGTGCTCTCTTTAAATTATTGAGACGGAACCGAGCCGATTGATACCTCATATGAGGCCACCAGCGTCTTTACTGGCGTTTCAACGAAGCTGACGCTCTGCTGAGTAGAGTCGAATGAGAATCGCGTCCAGCGCCCCACAGAGCGCGATCCTGAAGCTTTCGCTATGACCGTCCCGTTCGCGCATCTCCAGAAGGGCATCCAGCTCGTTATCGTCAATCGGCAGTGGCCCGGAACAGAAGGTTTTCACCATGTCAGAGGTGTCAGGGTTTATACCTGCAATGCGCAGGATATCGGGAACCTCAGACCGGTAGATCACCGGTCGGCCTGATGGCGGTGTCCACGTTATCGGCTCTATCTTCAGTTGCGGTAAGCCAGCACCGGCGAGGGCGTTATTCAGATCGTCTATAAGCACGACATCCGCTCCTGAAGGAGGATGTACGCCGAGGGCCGCAGGGATTTCGACAGAGATATTGTGCATGGCGTTTACCTCAGTGAAGGACGTGATTAACCAGCGACGGGGGGATATCGAGTGACCCGACACTCCAGCCATTGGCAGTTGTCGCAATAAGATCTGGCCGGAACCCACCCCAACCCGTCACACGGCCCGAATCGTTGACCACCACCACCAGCGGCGCACCGGTATTTTGTGTCAGGCGAACGAGATCTGCGTTGTCCACCAGCGGGATCTCATTCACGTCCACCCCAGCCAGAGAAAAGCGGGTAAGCGTCATGCGACATTTCGGACAATCAGGGGCAGTAAACACAGTAATTTTCATTGGGATAGCCTGGTGTATACGGGATATATTCATTATCCCAGCTTTCCGCTTCTGACGAAGCGTTGCGCGGGTAATCAGAGCGTAAGCAGGTAAGATATTGTTGGGGCCATCCTGCAACATCAGTTGCGCCAGTTGCCTGGCTATTCGTCGCTCTCTCCATTAGAGAAAATAAACCAAATAAGCAGAACGCCTCCGACCCACATTCCAACAAAGAGGCAAATACCGATCAGGTCATAGACGTATTGTGGGATTTCATTCATAACGCATCCTCATTAATAATTTGTATTCAGCCTTAAACCGGTCATTTCATTAACCGAATCCGGTCTATCAAAGCGCTACCCTGCGTTGCATTCAGCCCCTCGTGCCGGTGAGTCAGGAACAGGGCAGGGCAGTCAGTTGGAAAGAGTCGAGCGGTATCGTCCACGAAGGTGTAATGCTGTAGGCCGAACCGTTTAACGACCGCCATGCATTCGTGATAACGCACGTGGTTATTCACCAGCCCATCCAGATCGGGATTGAGTCCAGCAATCCGATCGCGTATACCCGCAGGGAAATGACTCAGCACCATCTCCCGGGGTACGCCGGTACGCCAGTTTGTGGAAAGGATAATTCCCGTCTGCGGGCATTGCGTCAGCACGTGATCCAGCACAGGCATAAACTCCAGTGACCCGTTTTCCGCCCGGTGGAGTACACCGTCGATGTCCAGGAAAATCCAGTGACGACGGGCATCTATTTCCAGCCAGAACTCGCCCGCAGAGCGCCGGGTCGACATACAATCTATATCGTCCTGACAGGTAAACCTGACTAACCACTTCTGTAATAATCGGAACATAGAGGCCTCTCGCGGTAGTTGACTATATGCAGAACCGGCAACCATCAAAATCATACGGATTCTGTTGCCATGAAATACGGCCACACCCGGGGCAATTCCAGCGAGTCAGCCCCTTTGACTGTCGGCGATTTTGGCGTTTCAGCCAGGCAGGCATCAGCAGACCGGCCCCCTGCGTCATTTTACGGCGGTCTACCAACGGTGTCACGCAAGCTGACCAGATAAAAACGGTCTTTCATGAAACACTCCAGAGGATGATGGCAGGAAAATAGCCCGGCGCGGCGGATACCGACACCGGGGAGGAGGGGTTAGCTTTCGATTTTGCTGACGTTTACGGTGTCATCGTCGTTACGCTTTACACCCAGCATGGTATCGCCATCGACTTCGATAATGCCGTCAAAGTAGTCGGTCATTTCGTCATAGCTGACTTCATCAAGGTCATCCAGCCGGTAGGAAGAGCCATCCGGCAGAACAAACTGACCATCCAGCGTGGCAAGGTCATACGCCAGCGGGGTAACCGTGAAGTAATACTCATCGGTGAACCAGACCGCGCCAACCACCAGTGGGTGAGAAATGTGGAATTCGACGGTGTTATAGCCCTGCGCTGCGATTGCATCCAGCAAATCAATGAAGCCGGGCATCGTATCGCCATCCCAGCCATCAGCCGATAAGGAAGGCTTGAGGTTATCCCAGTCGCTCAGACTGAAAAACACTGTGCCCTCACCGTCATCGCTGATATGGGATGAAATGTACGTCGCGCTTGCTTTTGAAGCCATTGCAAACAGGAAGTCCTCATCGAGCACGTGTTTGAGGGAGGTTTTAAAAACCTTGTCAGTGCCTGCTGCCGGGATAATCGCTAACATGAAACACCTCAGTGGTTGTGTTGGTCTGTTTTTATTATCGAACGACTGAGTCTGCTGACGAAGGAAAAAAGGGGACAAAAAGAGGCTGTTTTCTCAATAAAATCAGAAAGATTGTGACGGCCCGAATTCAGATGAAACGGGCGCAGACGGGGGGTTATTTGCTGGCGGATTCGGCTTCGTAAATGACTTCGTCGGCCCAGTCTCGATCAAATCCCGGCATCACCGGTAATGCTGCAACGACATCGGTAGGGAGGGCATCAATATAATCGCGCATGGCTTTTGCCACTTCCAGCAGTTCATTTTGCTTCATCATTTTCTCGCTCATTATCTCTGTCAGAAACCATCCAGCAGGAAGTCCACCGCACTTTTGATAGTGTGCCGGAACGGAGATGCGTCCATGACCGCCTGACCGAGCTGCTTCACGCGGACTGAAGCCATTTCATGCGTCATCAGGATAACGTCATTCCCTTCCACCTGTATGACCGGAGTTAATCGCGCAACCGGGGCCGAGGCTCCTTTTTTAAGCCGATGAAGGGGGATCACCAGGCGGGTATTTAACTCGCCAATGATGTCGCTCTGTATATCCAGCAGGTAAGGGTATGCCTGGCTGTTGCCGGGATTGCGGTAAACGGTATATTGCATTATCAGAACGTCCTGTATTCGTCAGACAGTAACCCATGCTCTTCAGTGATGCGGTTCAACTCCTGAATACCAGCACGATTCTGTCGTTTCCATTCTTCCGCTGCACTGGCCTTCAGTTTGCTCTGAAGCGCTTCTGCCAGCGTGGCGGACAAGTTAATCCCAGCGTCTTTTGCCTGCTGTACGAGCATTGGCTCAAGGGTGACACTGACGGTTTTTTTCTGGCGAGCAGCTGTAGCCTGCATGTGTCCTCCAATAAAAAAGCACGTGTCGATTACACGTGCTTTAAGTATGCGCCCATTTTATCCCACCAGCAAATTTGTTTGCCTCCGAGAGAGTCTACTGCGTCAGTTCAGCAGGTCAGATGGCCTAGACCGCAGAGGCTACGTTTTTCCAATCATGATAAGCAACACACGCCTGTTTGGCAGGTTGGCTGCAACTTTAGCTGCTTTATCAATGCTTTGTGCTGTATACACTACCCCTCTTTCTTTCAGGTTCTCCGCGTTCTGACGCAGCGTTTCCTCTGAAAAGCTGGACGACTCATCAATGCCAACTGGGCCGGGCTTTGCACCGCGCAAACTGAATGGCACAGGGCCATGCCAATCATTCTTTACCAGTAACAGTCGGGCATCAATGATCCGTCCTGGTAGCTTTCTTTCGATGAGGTAACTTTTTCCGGTTCCAGTGCTGCCAATCAGGCAAACGGTGTAACCGAAACGCAATGCCCATCGAATGATTAGAGCCCAATACCGCGCCCGGAACGCGGAAATGACAGGCATTTCACCTGGTCTAAATACCGCTGCGAAAAGACATGAATAGCTATATTTCTCAGCGTTACAATCTTTCATAAAACTTTATCCAGTGATGTGTTTTTGGGGAATTTTCTGCCCGCCCAGCAGGTAGCTGGTGTATCTGAAGTACATAACATCTTGTAGTTGCCTCTGACTATCTCTCTGGATATAGACTTATCAAATTCATTTCTATCCATATCAAATAGCCAGTAGAACCCATCAGCATAGATAATTGTGGTTCGATTGGGATCCGAAGCTACGACGCGAGCATCCGTAATCAAATTCTCCTCATAGCGCAAAGGCGAAGCGGAGAAAAAGAATATTATTAATACGAACCAACTCCCTATGAAACACGGTAAAACATGTTTTTTGCAATCCTTTAAACCATCTTTGTTGCCTTTCATTTTGTAGTCATAAAGACCAAGCAAAAAAAGTAAGAAAGAAAAAGCAAACCCCAGAAAAACGTGAGTATAAAACTGATGGATGCCGTCACTCCATGTAATACTGATACTTCCAGCATTTGTTCTTTTTGTTGTTATTTCTAATACGGAAATGAAAATGGCTGTTAACTGACTAAAACAAAATATTTTTATGCTTAATTCAGACTTAAACGCTTTGTTATATACTAATACAATCACAAAAAGTATTACGATTACAAAAGCTGTAATCATAAACTCACTCATCATCATGAGCACACTGTTATTAATACTGTAATTTATGTTCATCATCACTCCTTAATTTCACAACTTTTCATCATTTTATTTGAGAATTGACAGGCTTATCGAGTAGGGGGTTTAGCGTCCTTGAATATGTTCGCTCGTGTGGCGCTCACTAGACACCAGATAACAGAAGAAAGCAGAGCAAGCATTGCGTAAACCATTCGGAAGTTTGAATCCCACTTCGCGGTTACTATTGATTCATCGACCGCCTCGCGAACGCAGGGAGATTCGATAAGTGTCGGGGGAGTCGTGGATTGTGGCTCTTCGGTACATACCATTAGTTTGCCGACCGGAGCACCATCAATGACAGCCCTGGCTGCACTAACCAGATGCGCTGAAGGTGAACCTGAATAGTTCATGCAGATGAACGTGATAAATAAAGCAATCGCCGGGCCGGAGACCAGAGTGAAGAATGCGAAGCTGCGGCAGGCCGTAGTATGGCGATGCAAATTAGCGAGAAATGTCATCATGATTTGTCACTCTGGGTTTTAGTCGTATCCGACTCGGTGTCACATCGCTGGAAAGCTACTTGAGGAGGAATTTGATCAACCCCGGTAAAGCAATATTTCAGGGATAGTTGCTTTTTTCCCTCATCCAGTCCAACAAAAAAGATATCGACCGGATCTTCATGAAGTAGCTCTTTTGAGAGCCGGTTGTAGGCCATCCAGCTCCCAACCATATCGACCATTGGCTTAAATTTATCAGTTGCGTTATCTGTAGGTTTAAATGGAATTACACGGAAAACATTCCATCGTGAGCAACGAACCAGCAATTGAGCATCACTCTGAAAGACGTCCAGATCAGTGTTATTTGTCAGGACTTTACACAGCGACTTGAGATCGTTACCCCTGACCTCCAGTTGGCTGAAGCTTCTATAATACTTTTCACATCCAGTTAAGTGCTGAGCGTAGCACTGCTTCAACAGTGTTGTGTCGTTACTGGCCTGCAATTGAGTATCTTTCGCCACATAGGCATCACTGATAAGAAAATCGGGATAGAGGTGTCCCTCCCATAGCAGTTTCTCGGCGATAGCGCCCCCCAGCACCACCACCAATAAGATAAAAAAAATTGGGAACGTCTTACCCAGAGGTATTTTCATAAATCTCACCAGTCGTTAATTTGAGGTAAATTTGCTTTCCAGATTCAGAATGCATTTTTCATGTGCATACATGACGGCGGAATCATGGCCGTAATAGAGTTCGCCATTTTCACGCTGCCACTCACGCGCTTTTCGGGTACGGAATGCTTCTGACATATGTTTTCCACACAACTCACATGGCCCGAAAAAGTCGCTGCTGCGGCCTGTTGATTTTGTGAGTCTGACGATATTGCCTGTAGGTCTACCCATACTGCCCCCTGTGCTGCTGGCATTGACCGGCTGTCTGCCGTGCTAAATGAGTGGTTATTTATCCGCGTCATCATCGGATTCTTTCGGCACGAGTTTTGTATAGCTAAATGTCATATCAGAGGGACGGATCCCATAGCGCCACGGCTTTCTGCGGTAGTTAACTGCCTCGCTTACCATCCAGCAGATAAGAGCGATACCCGCCACTATCAGGTAGCCTTTGAGCAACAGCGAGTCCCATTGTTTAATGGCATCATCGGCATTCACCACGTGTCGCTGGCATTCTGAGGAGCGGAACGCGGCAAACACTGCTTTCTCTTCAGGGCAAACCATGACCGAGGTGCTGGTGGCATTTCCAACCAGACTACGGGCCTGATCGAGGAAGACCTTGGATGGTGAACTGGTAAGAACTGTGCAGAACAGAATGAGCAGTAACGCAACTGCCGGAGCAGTGACAAACGAGAAAATGAATGCCTGCCCGGATTTCCATAAAACGTCGCTGATGTAAAATTTCATGTCGGTGTTTCCTCTTATCGGTATTCAGGCCCAGAGCAGCCCGGGGCTTAATTTATGCTGACTGGAGTCCGCCAGATTGTTTCTCTTCAGCGCGGGTATTCCAGCGCGTCACAGCGGCTTGTTCGGAGTCCTGAAACGCCACCGTGGCCTCACAGGAATTGCAGCAGGCGCGAAAATTATTCGAAATCTCCCGAACCCGGATACCTGCCCGGCACGAGGGGATAACCCTTTCGCGTCCAGGAAGGAGTGATAGGCTCGCTCAGTCATTTCAGCGGCAGTCATCCGGGGTTTGTTGTCTGGCATATCCGTACCTTGTTCTCTGCTGCTGCTCAGTAATTACAGCCTGGCAGCGGCTATCGAAGTCAGGGACATCCTCAAGCTGGTGGATGTACCGGGTTCATCAGTCTTTCAGTGAATGGCCTTTAAAGCGTCTCACATAGCGTTTAATTTCATTTTCGGCCTGTTCCAGCGCGGAACGGTCGCTATGCTCCAGCACACAGTAAGGCCCATGCGCTGGCCCGCCTTCACTGGTTTCGCAGCTATCCAGCTTGAAACGGTTGGATGCTTCAAAGATAAACTGGCTGATTTTCGCAATGGAGATCTGGTCTTTGTCTTCCTGCTCTTTGGTGTCGATGACATCGCCGTTATACACGTCGAAATCGAGCCGCAGGCGGTAAACCGTGTCGATGGCCATAAGCGGTTCCTTTCAGAGGATGTCGTAGATGACCGGAACGCGGCCACGCTCTACCTGTTGATTCAGGGTGCGGAAACCACCGTGATCCACAATGTAGAATTCTCCCGCCACAGCGGAGCGATGGAAGTCGGCGAGCTCTTCAGTTCCAAAGACAAAAACCGGGGTGGCAGAGGGAACGGTCATACTGGCAGATTTTCCGCCGTAGCCGCGAACCGTGAAGGTCATTACCCCATCCGCGCTGGCGGGCAGGAAATCGGCGAAAATCGAATGAAAGGCTTTATTCGCCTTATCGCTGAATACGTCGGTCAGTGTCTGCATGATGCGCCCCGTGATCTCGTTTTATGTTGTACTGATACCAGTACAACACGGGCCCGACAGGTGACGAAGGCGATACGGCGGGTATTATCAGAATGATTATGTCGGTCTGAAATGGTGCATAAGGGAGCCGTCAGGCCCGGCTCCGGGATGCGAATCAGCGGTCGTTATGCTGTAGCACCTCCACGAACTGTCCGCAGCTGTCACAGCAGTACTCATTGGCGAATCTGCCATCGTCCTTCCAGTTGTTTGCCCCGCAGCGGCAAAGCAGTACACGTACCTGAGAAGGGCGGATGCGAGCTTGCCCGAATTTGGTTGTCCACTGAGGCTCGCCATCAAAGCGAAAGGAGTCGATGCGAAACCTGCTTTCGCGTTCGAGGGTGTTGAGATATTTGAAGTACAGCTCTTCAGAAAGGATGGCATCGGTCATCGTGTATTCCCTGTCTGGCCCCGTGGCTGGTGATTTGCGGCAGAGTGTTGCGTTGCGAAAACTGCCTGGGTTGTCGGAGCCATTACACCACGGGTCATACAGGTCACGAAGGGGGCTACTTGCCTGCCAGCGCTTTCTCTTCCCGGGTAGCCAGGCGCATTTGCCCAAAACCTTCACGGATCAGCAACGGCTTTTCTTTCTTCCAGCCCTTAATGACGGACTCACCGAAACGACGCGGGGCGTTACCATTCCAGGTGGCGATGACATGGTTGTCATGGACTTCGACAATCACGACCGGGTGGACGACAACCGTCTTAAGTGTGGTGTTGCCCATATTTACCCGGCTAACCGACCAGACACTCATCCCGGCTTCCAGCTGGCTTATTTTCATCTTCACTTCCTTCTAAACGAACGTCGTGCGCCACGCGCTTAATGTCGTGACGCACATTACCATGCCCGGGGCTTATCAGAACATAAGCCAGGTGGCGTTACCGGCAGTATTTCTGGACTGGTAAGCTTTTGCCTGCGCGTGAAGCAGCTTCCACAGCTGGCGAAGTGTAGCGGCATGATTTTCACCACCAGCATTAACCCGCAGTTCACCGATCTCGCGGGTAACCGTGAAGCAATTCCGGCTCTCATCCCAGCCTGAATGTTCACGCGCTTCCACCACCAGATCATTGGACGTATCAGGGCCGGTCTTAGCAGCATTCAGCACGAACTCCGTTTTCACAGTAATACGGCTGGCGTTATCCGGCGCATCCAGAAAGACGGTGAACCCCTCAGTTCGGCGGTCAGTAGTACGACGGCTCCCCCAGGAGGTGATCCCCCGCTGGACACGCATCATTGAAAGGGCGTGGGACTCGGTAGCCTGCACCGAGCGATACAGGTCGGTCAGGGAAGAAATGCTGAAGCATTCAGGGGTAGTCTGGTTAACATCGGTCATGGTAGATCCTCGGTTATGTGGTGTGTTTTCTGGCTTCAGTAGCTGTCGTTTGCCACGTAATAGGACGTGCCTGGATAGAAGTAGCGGTAATCCGGCTGCATATCATTGGTGATGACAGATGTTTCTTCCCAGACCCCGCTGGTGGACATAAACTCATCTGCCGTTTCATTATCCAGACGCATATAGCGCTCAGGAGCGCATTCCGCCCAGGTGCGTTTCACCGTATCCCAGTTAGCGTACTGGCTGATTTCAATATTCAGGGGCGCATTCTTCTCAGGCTGGTTACGGCGGGAACTCAGCACGAAATTCAGCTTCAGGACGATACGACTGTCGTTGTCAGGAGTATCCATCCAGATCTGGTATTCAGCCGTAGGCCGGGATGACTGGTTTTTGCGGCCCCACGAGGTGACACCGGTTTTAACCTGGACTATCGAGACTTTATGCGCGTCGGTCTTGCCAGCGCTGGTCATCAATTCAGACAGACTTTTAAACATGGTGCATCCCCAGTGATAATTGGATTTGTTCGTTTTGTTTACTTATTAAATCACTGGTTACCCGGGTGACGAAGTCAGAGCCGGGTAAAAAATGGACTAAATTTGCGGATTAATTGCTGGTGGTGGTATTGACCTGCGGGACGGGGGCATCGAACAATTTGTCAAAGAAATCCACGCCACGCTGGTACACATCGCGCAGCTCAATATCTTCCTGCTCGGGCAGGTTTATATTATTGAGCACGGCAAGGCCTTTGCGAAGACGAGGAGCTAATACGGTTTCCAGATAGATCCTGCGGCCCGCGATGGTTTCCGGGGATGCTTCATTGATGTAAAAATCAATGGTCTTCGTGATGCTGTAATTCTTCACTTCACTCATCGTCTGGTACTCCTCAGAATGATGTCATAACACTCGGTTTGAATTCAGGGGAGGGGGAGCAACCCGGGCGAACGTACCCGGGTGCAGGCCGTGGTTATTCGAGACCCAACGCCACGTGATCGCCGTCCTCAGACAGGCGAATGAAAAGCATCTGCGTCCCGCCGCTTAAGCCGAACTGTAGATCCCAGCCAGGGACTGAAGAGGTTTCGCATTCACGCACATCGATGACCTGGTCACGGTAGAGGACGAAGCGGGTATCAGACTTGTCATCTTCTGCGACGTGGGACATCTGATCAGCAAATTCGTCTTCGAGATCGAACCAGCTTTCCAGCCAGACCTTGTCAGAGACCAGGCTGATACCGCTGGTGGATTCCGCCGTGCCGGTCACAGCCTCAGCGACTGGTGCGACAGGAGCCATATTAAATACCGCATCAACCACCAGCGCTTGCTCTGCGGTTGCCGGGTAAATCCCTTGCAGATAAACGCTATTGCCGTTCACTTCGAAGCCCTCTTCAAGGCTGATATCGCCATGATCAACGTCATAAACATCCGCGAGGTTGCGAAGACAGATCAGGTTGGCTTCATCTTCGTTTTCCGCTTCAACGCGCATCAGTGGAAACTCGCCACCGCAGGAGTCGAATTCAAAATAGTGAACGTAGAAGATTTTTTTTCCGTTGGTGGTAGTCATGATATTGCCCCGTGTGTTGAGTGTTGTTCGTTTTGTTTACTTATAATCTCACGGGGTATTCAGGTGACGAAGGGAATCGGGCATAAAAAAGCGGGGATTTAACCCCGCCTGTCTTCGATTTCAGAGATTAGAAATCTGAGGGCGCTACTCGCTAATATCCGTATTTTGAAGTTGAAGTGATATCAGGAGCTGGCGAACGTGAAAGGGGAAAGGTCTTATCTGGAGCAGGCACGAGTTTATTGGTTTTTGGTTGCCACGATACAACGACCGTACCTGACTGCGTAAGGCTAAGAGTGACAGTGACTGGTTGCCCATCAATAGCAGAATAAAAATTACATACTCGTCGCATTTTCAACCACAGCGCGGTGTAGGTATGTCCGTCCAGAAGGTATAAGCCTTCAGAAGCTAAAGCCGCCGCAATTTTTTTCTGCATCTCGTTAGCAGCATTTATTTCTTGAATTTCGTCGCTCATTTTCATTCCTCAATGTGTGTAGGTCAAAAGGAAACCAGTTCGTCAGACTTCAGCTAAAAAGAGAAAGAATTCTACGTTTAATCCTTAAGCATCATGGCATAGGGCGCGGGGGAGACGAAGAGAAAAAATACCAAAAAAAAAGCGGGGATTTATCCCCGCAAAACTACACACAGTAATTAATTACAACAATTTCCAGGGGGGGGCACTACACACACTCACACATCACAACTTCAGGGTGTCTGACGGAAACCGGCCTAAGCGCTTGTATCCCACCAGATGAAAAAATTGGTTTTAAAAACCGGTAATTCGTTAATACTTTCGTCCTGCTGCCCCGGTCTATTACCGGGGCAGCGGAGTCCGCCATTCTCGGCAGCGCCAGCAGATCAGTTTACATAGACTCGGATGTAAAGTTACGCGTTCGCATATAACCTCCTTAATGTGAGCCGGTTCACTGGATTGTGAATTGTCAGTAACGCTAAATTCGTAGACTTCTGGTCTACAGCCTGGCTTATATAGGCAGGCGCGGCAGTTATTTAAGAGTTTGAACGTAACGAGAGCATTTACATAAATCCTCCTTTCTGTAGCTGACCAGATTTAACGTCTTTGCCTATTCAGTGAACCATACCCTATTCAGGTGACGAAGGTTTCTGAGTGTAAAAATACGTAATTAGCAACGCTATTATCGCTAATCCAAAAAATAGGGCGAGTGAAAACACCGGCAAAACGCGGACGTTTATACCGGTATTATTTATGAGTTGCTGGGGGCAATATCGCGAGGTAAGCAGTAGTCTGCTTTGCAGGAACTTAACGGCCCGTATTGCTGGTGGTTAAAGTCTCATCCTGCGCCAGCAATGTGATCACATCCCCGGCAATCTCCGGGCGGATACCAGGCGATTTATGCGCGGCATGGGCCGCAACAGCCAGCGGTCTCCAGTTGAGAGACGCTGCAATACGCCTGATCTCTTCAATAACCCGGAATGTATCGCTCTCCAGTGCCAGGCCCGCACGAGCGGTATCGAAAGATACGCGCTGCGCCGAAGTGAGCGGTGAGTGCTTCTTCAGTTCTGCGGTGATGATACGCTGCGCTTCAGCACCGATTGACGCACCACCTTCGACGACCCCGGTTAAACCGACGAGCTTACCTCCATCACTGCGGGTATTATCGTCTTTAACCCTGGGGGGCGGGGCCAGGGCGTTCAGATCCACGTCCTGTTGCAAGAGCTCCAGCAGGTCAGCCAGCATATCGGGTTGAATCACACCTTTTAAAGCCGCTGCGCGTTTCGCCAGGCTGACAGGAGAACGTCCCAGGCGGGCGGACATCGCGATAAGGCAATTAGCCACAACAAAGAGGTCATCAACCCCAATCAGTGGGGCACACTCCAGCCGGAACGTCTGATCATCACGGATTGCATGAGCTGGTGGGGCCGGTTTAGGTGTTTTGGGTTTTGCCTGCGGCTTGTCATAACCACGAAGGGCTTTTTCTGCACTGTCAGAAACCTTACGGATGCTTTGCGCCAGTTCGTCACCACCAGCCAGGCCTGCGGTCAGCTGAAGCATATAATTGAGTCTGCCGAGCATGTCAGGGGATGCAAGCCCGGTCGCTATCTTCTGGCTGATGTCGTTAAGGTTGCTGAGTATGCCACCGGCGATTTTTGACGGGGGTGTAACAACCGCCTGGACATTATGGCTGGTATGAATTTCCCGCGACACCAGAGTGAGCACTTTGCGCCAGTCAGGTTGTACACCGGCATCCAGCGTCTCAAGGTGGCTGATTGCATTTCTCAGGCTATCCCATCTGGATAGCTGTAGAGGCTCACCGTGCTGCTTTCCCGATTTCAGCCACTGAACGAGGTAGACGAAGTCAGATGTAGCTGAAGCCACCAGCCCGGCAATAACACGCTCTCTTGCTTGAGGCGTTGTAGGGTTAGTTCTGCGCACCGGCAGACGGTCATTTTTGTGCGCGGTTGGTCTTTTCATCTCGTATATCTCAACTTGGTTCCATCAACGATAAATCCGTGTCCGGGATCCAGACAACAATCAATCCATTGTATTTACCATGTTTGATATCGGCACAACCGGCAGCGCCGTCAAAAATTTGATTCATGACGGCGCTGATCAGAGCAGAAAACACTGAGGGAGGGGTTACAACTTCATGCGCTAAGCCTTGAGTGAGCGATGCAGCTGCTTTACAAATGCATCGAGATTTGGAGTAATTCTGGCATTGTCTGCATAGGCCATTTTGCCATTGGTATCGTCATGCAGATGCATCCTTCCGCTATTGCGGGCAATACGGCGAAGTTCTGTATTTGCTGGGTAGAGTTTGTGAATGGCTTCTCTCAGGCGCTCTATTTCCGAAATCAGCTCACGGGGGTTCTCAACAGGTTCGGCGGGGGAAGTGGTAAGCACCCGAAATTCAGCGTTCTCTGGCTGCATCTTAATCACTTCGATGACTCTGTCCCGGGCAACGGAATTCCATTCTGTAGCCATGCCGTTGTACTGGTTTCGAATGCGGAACTGGTAAACCGGCTCCTGCTCGTTGACCAGTAACCAGGCATCGGCGAGCGCTAAATAGAAAGATACAGGCCGGTTTATCACTTGGTGTTCCTGAAGGGTATTTTTATAGCTGAGGACATCTTCAGGAAGGATATCCGTGATACTGGAGGTGAATTTTAGCGGATCCAGTGGATAGACCGGGCCGATTACCTTAAGTACAGCAACAGGGTTATTACCATCATCGGTAAACCAGAAATCATTATCCTGGCCGATATTGAGCCGAACATCTGCGGTCTGATTATCTGCGAGAACGGCCTGCACCCGACGACCATTTTGCCACCAGCGTGGTGTACCTTGCATACATACCTCTTACAGGAATATAGCCCGAAAGCCCACCTGCTGGTGGGCGGACAGAACATGGGTCTACTGAAGGTACTGCTCTGCCTGAGCAATACGTGAAAGAGTACCGGCATTCGGTTCAATCATCTGTATACGTCGGCTGTCCTCCAGTAAACCGGCAATAAGGTGTTTGTCGGTATATGGGGCATCGTCATCCCCGAGCATACGGCGGATAGCGGATAAATCTCCGTTGGGAACCGGGTAAACCGACTCGATAAAGAGCTGATCACCGTGAGGGTTCTCCCACTCATACGGGCCTTGGGCGGAAGCCGCAAAACCGGAATCATTCAGACTGGCGAAATCTTCAAGCGCCTGGAGGCGGGCCGCAGTTTCATCAGTAGCGTAGATTAAGATCATACGCGCCGTCTCAGGCGATGAGCAGAACAGCAAAATGAGGAATGGCAGCATGTTGAACTCCATCAGTTAGCGATTTGTTGAGCTGGCGGTGTGGCTACGCCGGTGAGTTGCTTAAGACGAATATTGAGCTCATGAATCACGTCATCGCGTTTGCGCCAGCTGGTGGATGGCAGGGCCAGGAGCGCTTCAGCTTCAGACACGGAGAGACCAGCCAGGTGAGCTTTCGATGAAATCTCTGCGTTATATAATTGCTTCAGCACAACCAATGAGTGCTGGGAGGATGCAGCCATCATCATGAAATGGCGAAGCACCGCACAATAGATTTGAGTAGACATATTAAGCCGCCTCGTTCAATGCGTGAGGTAATGATTAATGGCATGTTCAACATAGCCAACAGATTTACCCACTAGGTGTGCAAGTTGCTGCACATGATGATGGTGAACTTCACGGCACGGGCCAAATGAAGTGGTGTAGCGATACCAGAGACTACGGCCTACAGAAAAAAGTTCTTTTTCTGTCTGCGGGCGTACTGGATAACAAACTGGACGTGCAGATGTAGTGCGACGACCGTTATTTCGAACTTGATGAATTGCAGTATTCATAAATCACCCCGCGTATGTTTTTCGTTTTGTTTACTAACTTCAGTTAAACACACGCCGGGTGGCTGACGAATAGAAAAGCCATAAATAAAAGAGCTAAAAAATTAAGCTCTTTATGAAAGAATTATTCTGGGGTTGGAAACCAGATAATGTCCGAAATAGGCTTATTGCCCGTCAGTAAAGCCAGGCTGGAATGCAGTTCTTTAACGATCTGCTTATTATTCTGCGTTTTCTCAAGTGCCGCTATAGCCTTTAGCAGAGTATTTGCCACGGATGCTTTAGCATATGCCTGCGGTGAGCCGGTTAGCACCTGACTCATTATTTCCGTATTGTTAGATGGCAAATAGCCTTGCTCCTCGGCAATTCGTTCTGCACCGGGTGCTGAAATAACCGATGCGGCAAGTTCGTGTTCGTTTGCATAGTTGATAACATCAGATAACATTTCGAGAGCAGTGGTATCTGTCATGATAAAGCCGTCTGCTACCCACTGAGGAGCAACATCGAAGCGAACCACCCAAGAGTAAGGTATTACGTTTGACATATAGTGACCTCATTAAAGGGAAATATAAGCGTCAGGGTTTTCTTCAACAGAAAGAAACTCAATATCTTCGAGATGCATTCCTGCATTACGAATACCTACCTCGGATAACCAGGACAGGATTGTTTCATGATCCGGTTCACCAGAAAAATCAACAAAGGCTGGAAGAACCCAGTCGGGTGCATAGCCCGCGCTATACATAACAGTGGCAGTAAAGCGCCCAACGTGCGGTATTTTGAAAAGAATGGATGCCTGCTCAGGGGTATTAATTACCATGCCGTGCTGATAGACGACTTCCCAGCTTATCCCATGCTCTCCTGTATTTCCGCGATAGAGATGGTGGCGGTCAACGGCCCAAAGGACACCTTCGCGATCCAACCAGCAGAAATAGTTATTATCTGGGGATACAGTGATCCCAAGGTTCATTAACTCAGCCACCAGCAAGCAAGGGTTAATATCAGTTACCGTTTTGATAACCGTCAGTACTCCCTCGGTTACGGCAGTAACTGTCAGTACCTTCGAGGCACTGATCCAGAATTGATAACCTGCTTCTTTAGCCTTCGCGATTAAATTAAACATTGTTGCTTCCCATTGAATGGCAGTTAGGTCAATAACAACATGAGGCTGGTGGGTGACAAACAGAGAAACTGACGATATTTCAAGAAAGAATTTAGCGATGAGAAATACTGGGGCTGCAATGCAGTCTGTACTTGCCAGCGCTTCGCTCGGCCAACCCCTCGACAGCCCGAAAGCAAGTTTCGGTCTGCCTCACGGTTATCTACGGGCGAAAGGCGGCACATTTGTGGGGGTGTCAGTGGTAGGGGGAAGTAATAATTCCGTGACATCAGCGTCGTGTTCGCTTGCCAGCGCTTCGCTCGGCCAACCCCGAGACAACCCGAAAGCAAGTTTCGGTCTGTCCCGGGGTTCCTGGTAACGACCAGACTTACCGCAGATCTACTATTTCGTTAATCATATGGCCTATGAATAAGAGTTAATCACGATACAACTGGATAAAACTCTCCACCCGGGTTCCATCACAATAGCTCGGCCAGGCATTCATCACAGGCAGTTCTTCCGTTGTGAATCTCCCCAGTGCCAGCGCTACCGAATACCAGACCGGGAATATCGTATTGGCTGATGTCATATTTCCATTGTTGATTAACTCATAGAGTCCGCGTCCATTCGCCCAGGCACTTTCTGGTGTATCACCGGCAAGGTAGTTATCGACCCAGATGGATGGTGACAGAGCATGACCTTTCGCCAGTCTCGCTAACGATTCATACCACTTCAGATATTCCGTGGTTCGCAGTGAGAGAATCGGGATCCCGCCACGTCTTAACAGTGCTGCCGCAGAAAGTGAGTCTACCGGCGCGGCAATTTTATCCAGCTGGTTACGGGCTTGCTTAATCCGAGCTAATAATCCCGCAGGACTCACCCGGGTGATGTATTTCTCTACCGTCTCAGCAGCCTCAGCTATGCCCGGGGCCGACGACCCTTCAACATGGAGGGGGCATAATACAAGGCCGGTATCATCGTGAGTAACCCAGGCAGAATTGTCAGCCGGATTCCTGACGATAGACAACGACTCACTTTGACCCAGGATCGTTAACCTGAATGACTGAAGCCGTTCGGCTATCCAGCTGCCTCCATCACCAATAACCTCAATGCGCTCATGACTCATACCGCATCACCTCTGCAAGTGCTTTACATTCAGACCTAATCATAATGGCTTCCCCGTTCGCAACAAAATCAGGGTGAGGACAGGCATAGCCTAACCATACTCAGGAAATTTACAGATATGTCGATCCACAAAACGCGCTCAAAACGCTCAGGCGCGTTTTAATCAATCCGATCGTGAAAATACCAGGGGGATAAGCTCAGAATCGTTCTGAGGCCATTCTGGCGTGGTTTTATCCCAATAACGGATCCTTTTGCGAATACAGATCGATTTCACAAGGGTATTTAGCCGGTATGAGACAGAGATGATCCGTTTTGATAATCAGAGCGATAAATTATTACTGGTTCCGTTTTGTTTACGCTTGTATCGGGAGGAATGTCATTCCGAACGAGGGTATCGACTTCGCATTGGCCGTTCTGATAGCCGATCACAATATCCAGGCAGTACGCGCCGCGACAAAAACCCCCGGAGGAAAACCATGTCGGTTATTCACTTTTGGTTTTCCCCGGCGATTAAAACCCAGGGCAACCTCCGGTTGCCCATAAAAACCCCCGGAGGAAATTCATCTTTCCTCCGACATCGAGCGGTTTGATTATTACCATGCTCAACCTTCCGATGTAAAAATAGAGAAAACCGACGCTATCGCTTCCGCTTTGTTTACCTTCCATATTCGCGCCCGCGAAATAGCCCGCTGCATTCCCCACCGTTCATACCCGGGCGAAAACAATCGCGATCATATTGCGATCATCCTGATTCCTTTCCGTCGCGATAAGTCCGCTATCGCCTATAGGCTCACTAACAGATCGCCTGAAGGCTCACTAACAAAAATACCAGGTCATCGCCTGGTATTCATGTTTATCCGTTATGTTTACTCCAGAGAATATTGTATTTCTAAAGCTGTTTTCTTAGGTGAGTTATTCGAAGCGAAAGAGCCTGCCGAATTGCACGGTTTTTTCGTAGCTCATCACGCAACCAAATAAGCTGACCTTCATACAGTTCGATAAGCGCAAGTTCTCGCTGACTTGCGTCCTTAAATTTCGCAGGTGGATATGATTCGCCTTTGTTGAGAGGTAGGTATTTGGGGACGACACGATCAATGCCTCCACCAGCTTTGCGTAAAGGAGTCAATCTGGCCCAGCGGATCCTGATAGTTGTTCCTTGCCTGGTTACGTTAAAACTGTACCGCGCCTTCTCGTCGTCAGCGATAGCTTTCTCCCAATATTCCTCCCGAAGACTATTGGCTTCGTTAAACAGAAGTTCTGCGGCTGAATCAACCGCATCGCGAGCCTTTTCCAGATCATTGATATACCCGACGAGTTGCATAAAACTACCTCGATGATTTTTGATTAGGACTTAACCCCAAAAAAGAGAATCTCTATTATTACGCCAGAACCCTACGTTTCTGGAGAAAGAGAAAGTTCCTTTTCAGGTTCGATTTTAAGTATTCAGTTCCGAAACAGGAATGATTGATTCTCCAGTTAAGTAACTTTCTGGGTGTTCTCATTTTTTGGATGTTTCTGGAGAATACAATGGCAATCTGGTGCTTGAGTTATTAATATCAGCCTGTACTGGTACTTTTATCAAGCCATTTTATTTTAATCAAGCTGTTTGCCAATCTCTATATGATATGGCAGAAAACTACGTTTCTGGGCATTTCTATTTTTTCATAGGTTTCTGGGGAATATAATGGAAACTTACTTTCTCTGACGTAAAGGTGATTGACGAGATGATTGCCGTCACTGCATAGACCTCATCGTTAGCGCTTATGTGGAATCGCTATATGATATGGCAGAAACCCAGGCTTCTGGACTTTACCGTTTTGACTACCTTTCTGGGGAATACAATGGCAACCAGACCGAAAACAGCCTTACACTTTCACTTGTCTTCAGGATCAATCCTAAATTACATCGTTATCATGGTGATTCAGGTCACATTTCATAGGTATATATACTAGTTTGAGAGAGTGTTTTTTGGGGTAAAATGAAGGTTTAAAATGCATATTTAAGTGAAATTCTTTCTTGTTCTTAAGTCAAATTTTAACGGGATGCCACCTTGAAAAATCCCCACAGCATTCCTTAACTCACGTCTCCTTAACTTGCCTGTCCAGTATATATACTCCGTCAAATTCCCAGGCGGAAAGCCTATCTAAAAGCGTTGTCCTCACAAATTATCATCTAATTTACCCAGTCTAATTTAAGTTAGGGGTTGATGATTTTAAGGCTAGATTTAGCCATATATAGTGTCATGTTTCATGCAGCATTTATGTACATAACGGACATCTTAAGCGTCCAAATCTAGCCATTATTAACGTCAAAAATGGGGGCGTTTTGCCGATAAAAAAAATGGTATTCAATTATCGTTTGAATACCATGTAACAACTTGTTAACGGTTTATTCCCGACGTTGGCAGGGGGAGGCCACCTTTCATTACGTTAGTGCGACCCCCTTTTTTGGCGCTCAAATGTTATCGGAGTGGCAGTAATTCATTTTTAACTTGCAGGGTTAACGAATGAGCAATGACAAATTGGTTGTCTGCGGAATTGATATTGGGTACAGCAATGTAAAAATTGCTGTCGGGGATCCAGCGGATGACAAACCCACAGTCAGTATTTATCCGGCCTACGCAACGAATGAGGCTGTAGAAGATGTGCGGCTGGTAAAGCGTAACTGCGAACACGAAGTGCTTGTCTACCCAGGCGGTAAAGAATGGCGGGCTTTTACCGAACGCCCCGATGCACGGGAGTTGCATGACCGTTACCACATGACAGAAATGTACCTGGCGCTATATCTGGCCTCACTGGATAAAATAGCCGCTAAATCTGGCAATGACATCGATCTGGTAGTAACAGGTTTACCTGTTCGTCTAGCCAACGATAGCGAACGCGCAAAACTTACCGCTAGGCTCACCGGGACGTTTACCATTGCGCCTGGAAAAACAGTGACTGTTAAAAAATGCCTTGTTCTTCAGCAGGGCGTAGGTGTCATCAATGACATCGTTAACAGACCAGGCCTTATCAGCCAGGAAGAGTTAGAGAAGGCGACTATTCTCGTGGTTGACCCAGGCTTCTTCTCGATGGACTACATCGCCTTTAAGAGCGGGAGCCGGGTATCAGGCTCTTCAGGTTCATCACTAAAAGCAACCAGTGCAATTATTGAAAGCATTGTGAATCGCCTTAATGCCGTTAACCCGGAAGAGCGTATCGATGATTTACCAGAAATCATTGAAATCGCTCTCCGTAACAATGAACCATCTTTCTTTAATGGGTTCCGCCACATTCCCCTACGCCCTCTGCTTGAAGAAGCAATTCCCTCCATCGCCAGTGATGTAGTCAAAGAGTTGCGAAAATCGACAAGGGTTCTTGGGCCAGTCCATATCATTGCAGCTGCCGGTGGTGGGACTGGTTTCTATGAACAGACTATTCGTGAGGAATTCCCCCGAGCCAGGATCGTATCGAGCCCGTTGCCTGTTGCCAGTAATGCTATCGGTTTCTGGAACTATGGCGTTGACTTGATGCTTTACGGTGACGATTGAGCAAAGGGGGGTTCATGCAAGTTCGAGTGACGATTAATCCAATACTGTTTCCAGAGCTGATTAATTATCTGGAATCAAAACCGTCTGGCCAGCGTAGTAGTTCTCTATTGGCGCTGGCGAACCGAGCATTGCTAGCGGGTGACAATTTTATACCCGGTGTCGTCCGTGAGACTTCAAAAAAACGTAAATCAGAACAGAAGAAATCAGTCCGTGGGCCGAATATAGAAAAGGAGACTGGTCTGATGACTAGTCAAAGAGACGGCCACTTACCCAAAGAAAATGAGGACAAGGAACCAAAATTTCGTCACGTGGTTAGCGACGATATAGTCAATACAGGCCCGCCGTTTGGTGAGGGCGATGATATTCAGCATCTCGAAGTAAACGATGGACAGTTATCGACGGCGAACCTAATCAGTCAGCCTGAGCTTACTGGAAACGAACCGGAGCCCAATCCCGGAGATAAATCGGGTTTTGGGGAGGCAGGTAACAATCAAGGTAGCGGCGTTAATGTAAAGGGTACACCAAGGCGTGTACGCATAAGTTGATGCCATCGTAGGGTTAGTGGGGAGGGGGGAAATGCAGAAAGCAACGAAGAGTTTGGTGCTCGCTTTACTATGTGCTGCTTACTGCACGAGTTCGAACGCCAGGCTTGTAGATCTTCGTGGCACTTCCTGGGAAAAACATTCCCAGAAAGAGTGTGGTCTCGATCCGTACCTTCTCTACGCGGTGGCACTCACCGAGAGTAAAAAAAATGCAGGAACCAAGGGGTATGTTGTTCCGAGCCCCTGGGCATTGAACAACTATGTTTATGGGTCGTATTACCCGACAAGTTATGAAGATGCCAAGAGAGCGCTAGCCCGCTACCTCTCTGCCACTCCGGTAACAGATATTGGAATCGTTCAAATTAATTTTCGTTGGAACGGACAGTATGTTAACCATCCTGAAGAACTCTTGGATATCGATACAAACATCCGAATCGGGGCAAAGACTTTGTGTGCGGCCATCAAAGCTAACCCTGGTGATATAGAACTGGCGATAGGTGGATACAACACTCAAAACCCTAAGTTGGAAGGCAAGGCTCGTGAATATGGTCAGCGCGTATTACGCGTATGGAAGAGGCTTATCGAAAATGATTAATCAAAATTTGTATTTTCTACAGACTGCCATCTCAATTATTACCCGTGCGCAATCGTTGTATAAAAGCCCTTTTGAGTTAGCAGAAGGAGACCGGGAGTTCTTGATTGAGAAAACTAATCAGGCAAAGCTCGCACTATCGATGGAGAAGTATGACTTGCCCATCTTTAATATCTGTCATGATCCTGAACGCAAGATTTCTACTGAGGTAGAAAAATTCGTTCGCCATGACTCATACATCCTGCGGCTTGCTCTGCTGGTATTCAGTATTCGTGTTTTCATTAATACAGGTACTGTCGCCCAAACATTCTACTGGTTTGATAATGAAAAAACCGTCCAGCTTGTCGAACGTATGGATGATGCACAGACAATTGATGCAATCATAACCGGCAAAATATATTTTAAACCTATTCGTCCATTTGCCGATTTAGTAGATTGTGACTTCAGTACAGTTATTGGAGCCCCCAACCCAACCTTGGAATTAACAGGCTACTTACAGTCGCGCTATTCTCATTGGAGTAATTGATTATGAAGGCTGCTCTTGTCCGGGATGAAGATAAATTTGCGTTAACACAAAAAATGGTAAAATTAGGGTTTCGTCGAAAAATCATTGTGCATTCGCTTAATGCGAGTGACCGCGTTATTGATTTTTTGCGTAAAGAGTTCCATCTGAGTGATGTATCGATCGGACGGCTTAAACATTCAGAAACGCTGCTCAACACGACACATAAAAAAGTTGAAGCAACCAATTTTATGAGTATCTATCTGCGACGTTCGAAAGACCCAAACAACAGCGACAACATCGTTGATGTGGTTAGTGCGTTCGAAATTTACCGGGAACTAAATCTAAAATTCCGCCCGGAAGAAGCTTCAAAAGTGATGATTGATGCCAATGAGGCCTGGACTCTTGCGCGTGATTTTCGGGCCGAAGAAATACGCATGGTAAGGTGTTTCCGTTGCGACCTTTCATTTATTTCTCCGCAGAGTTGTGACCGTCCACGGAAAAAACATATTTGTCCGTTCTGCTCTGATGCAGAAGCTGAAAATGAAAGCTCGTAAGTGACTAAGCTAAATTTCATAAAAAAGCCCGTTTTAACGGGTTTTTTTATTACCTGGGTACTTCGTCACCTGAATGAGTCGGGTTAGTATTGAATAACAAACCTACTGGTGTCCCAAGGAAAATAAAATGAAGAAAATCTCTGGTCTTGCTTTGGTGTCGTTGATGTTGGTTGGTTGTGCGGCTTCTCAACCCCCGGCTATGCCGGTGGACTCCAATCCATCTGATGCGTTGAAATTTGCCCGAGCGATGGATTTACGTCAAATTACCGATGCTGGCGATCAATATCTTATCTATAACGGGTTTTTATCCAATGGCCAGATTGTTCCTCTTAAATCACCGGTTAAAGCTGGTGAAAATGGAGTGGCTAACAGTGGCGGTAATGGGTTGGCAGATGTTGCAGCTGGCTTCGCTACACACACATCATTCATTCCGGTTCTGTCTGTCTTAACGGCCCGGCGAGCAGCTGCTATTAGTGATGGCATTGTACGTGTCGCGTCGTGGAACGGTAAATCTCAGGAAGATAATGAGCGCGAGGTCAACACTATACTCTGGAATACGCTGACCCGAATGGACGGATACAAAGTAGGGGGAGTGTGCGAGGGTAAAGGTGGTGCTGTTGAAATTCTTGTTCGCCGGAAAGCAACAAACGGCGATTGGTTATCGTATGCCGATATTGCCCCAACGTTGCCTAAACCACCTATCAACGTCAGCGGTCACGCGACATTCATACTCGGTAATGAATGTTTCAATCTCTATGCAACCCGAGTTTCAAATGTGAAACTGGTTAAAGCAATGAGTAAAGAACTGGGCGCTCAACGAGCTCTATTCTTGCCTGGTTCCCCTGAGCATGAGCCGATGGTGTTCAGCGACGGCAAGCAGTACCTGTTCAGGAAATAAAAAAAAGCCCCGACATAAAATCGGGGCTTTTTATTTGCCAAGGCTATTGAGTCTTCAGTACGGCCTCTGTACTTGATTTTGCAGCGTCTACATCAATGCTGTTAACACCGCTCTGGAAACGCTCCAGAGTGTTCTGGCGTGAGCCATCGATATTCAACACGCTTCCTTTACCGGTTATCTTATCCAGATTTATCTCGGAAGCTTTTGGGAGAAGTTTTGCCTCGTAAAGTGAGCCAATCCATTCTGATAAGTCGATTTTATTAAAATCGATCCGACCAAATTCTTCTAATGTCAGAGCTCTACAATCTGGGTTCTTTTTATCACCCCAGCCGATACCTAGCATTGGTCTTCCTTGCTCCTGAATAATGCGACCGATCTGCGAATCAAATGTGCAATAACTTGATCGTTTCTCGATACAGACACCCAGGAACTTTGTTTCACACCAACTGGATATATGCACGGCTAGTTTAGTTTCTTTCTTGACGGCCAGCTTAAATTCATCAGAAGTACAAGCCCAGATGATGTTAACCAGAATGTTGGCAATCTGATAGGCCATATAAGCGTACCCAACAACGGATATAGCGGAGACTATTGTGGACGACAATTGCACAGATGTTGCCAAGCCTGATGACGTTACAGCGGCCCCTCCTTCAAAAGCCGCACTTTCAAAAAGCATATTTGTTGCCGCAGGGCCGAAGGTGTCAAGCGTCCACTGAGCAACCTGTTTAGTCAGCGCTCCGATAGCCTGATTCATTAATCCAGACAACCCAGCTTCTGTAGCTTGCTGAGCGGCTTCAGTGCCTGCCGTACCTACCAGACTGTTGAATGCCGAAATTGCAGGACGGGTAATTGTATCGATGGCATTAGTCATGAGCTCGGAACCCATATCAAAAATGCCTTTCCCTTGTTCGAACATACCGGCTTTAACCGCGACAGCATCTGCAATTTTCAGGGTGTAATAAGATAACTGCAAATACTGAATCCAGTTGACATCTACAGGTTGATCGCAACAATCCACCCAACCGCCCATAGCCGATTTACATTGAGCTGACTCACCCTTGAAAAGAGTACATGAGCGGTTCGTTTCATCAGTATCATCGCCGCACTTCATTTCATTCAATGCGTAAGTTGCGGCCTGAAGGGTTGCAACTGCTTTATTGAAATCACCGCTGGGTTCTGTTGATGGCTGAAGGCAAGAACCATTCAGGCACTGAACTGCACCAGGGCACACATAAGTATCAGTGGCAGAGGTATTGGGTACGACGACATCTGTTCCGCAATCCCAAACTTCTGTAGCCTGCCAGCATCCGTTTTTGTCCCCCTCAGCACCAGTAATGCAGGTGGATTTGATGAACTTACATGCGGTATCAGCATCATACTGCTTACAGGTGTTGTTAACACCAGCGTCAGTCCCACAGTTAGAAACCACGGTAGCCGATTTGCAGAACGGGGATAGGCCACTGATAGGTGGCTTAGCAAGCTGACTTTCGCATATACGAGCACCATTAATTGTTGCGCATCCATTAGCATCAGGCGTGACAGTTTCGCGGCAGGTGACCGTATAGTTCTGGCAATAACCGGCGTTTATGGCTTTCAGCAACGTATCGAATTGTTCCGGTTTATCGACAGTCCATTCGTTATCCGAAATGATCTTGCTCGGGTCGAAGTTAATATAGATAAGAGCATAACCTTCGCCACTGCCGGTTACCGACACTCGGTTTTTGAAATTAAGAACTCCATTCATGGGAGTGTTTCGAATTTGCGCAGTGACATCTACATTAATTGACTGATCCCAACTGGTGCTAAGTTCACACTTTCCAGCTGTTTCGGGGGGGAACGTACCAGTACCGTATGGCCCACCCCATACAAGGCTAGCTCGGTCTGTTCCGCCGACGTAAATTTGCATATAGTCATCCCATTTTGCCCTGACTATCCTGGCGCTGGTGACTGCCTGCGGATTGTAAACGGTGACAGCCATTGCCTGTTCGAAAATCTTACAATTGCCGTCCCAGTAGTTATCCCCAACAGTGCCGAGCCAGAGCTCGATACAGTTAGTCCCGCAGGAACCGATGTTTGCAGCCCCGCTATAATGCGAAAGCATACCGGCTACGTAAGGATGGTAGAGAGTAAATGTGCCGCTAACACTCGTGGTACGGGTACATTCCCGGTAGTCAGGAATGTGATTAACGGTATCTTTGTTGGTCATGGTGCGCGTCATTGAGCAGTCACCAAGATCCTGCATGTATTTATCCTGATTTTCCAGGAAGTCTTTGTGGCCATCAAAGATGGAATCGTCGGGCTTAAGGTTTGCCGTAGTTTTCGTCGAGCCCACCAGCGTTCGATAAGCTTCACCGCGAAGAGAATCTTCTGTTTTCAGATTGGCGTTGGTCGTGTTGCCAAGTTTTAACGTGTTGCTGTCATCCCCGAATGTACCTGTCAGGCTATCCAGTGAAGTTGATGAACCCTGATTTGGGTAAGCCGAGTTCAGGTCAACGGCCTGGCCTTTTCCATACTGAACCGTACCATTTGACGTAGCTGATACCTGCGGAAGTGTTTTGTAGAAATTGGTAGCTGATGTGACGTTTTCCTGGGTCGTAGCGGAAAAGGCATACGGCACGTAGGATACAACACCAAGGTGACATAACATCGTAATTGTGCAGAGTGGTCTGTAAAACCATTTTTTTCGGAAAAGGTTTTTCATTCTATGATCACCTTTGTCGTGGTTACTGATTATGAAGTCAAAGATCTCGATAACTAAATTTCGTCAGCCAGCATTTCTATGCGAAGCTACTAAAATGAAGGATTAAGCAGGCAGCGTATTAAACAGACTGGTTTCAGACAATAAAGAAGGACGGCAAAACGAGGGTGTTTTCTGCGTTCTGATTATTACCGACTGGAGGTGCTTATGGACATGTTTGGTATAACGGGCCTTATCCCATTATCGGGGCCAAGCGATTCAGATTATGGCGGTGGAAATGGTCGAAGAGGCCGTGGAAGAAAAGGGCGGACGGCCAAAAGTAAATGTGAGCGAATGTGGGAGTTTTATATTCTGTTCTATTCTTTATTGAGCCTTCCTGTTGTTTATATGTTTGCCACTACGTAAAAGCCCCGCCAGGCTGGCAGGGCTTTATTACGAATCACTTTTTCGATGAAATAATCATGTCATCGTTTCCGCCGCTATGGCCACCTTTACCTTCCTTATGTCGCGGATGAACCGGGACATACTCCTGATGCGATTGAGTAGTTCGTGCAGGTGGCGGATCACTGAACATTGTACCTCCGTTATTTGAATCGCTATGGCCACCAGCACCGTGGGCATTAACGGTCATAGTTTCAGCTTCGCCATATCCCTGGTTGTGGGTTCCCATCGCATAGGGAACACCATCGCCTACAGAAGAACCTCCATTAGATGCCTGATGCATTCCTCCAAGGTTATTGGCCATACCTCCGGTGTTATATTCATGCGTCTGACGATCTGTATTCAAAGCAGTTGTAGCCTGCTGAATAATGGATCCATCATTTGCTGAACGGTCTAAACCGGCATTATCAATACGGGCAGCAATACCACGGGCAAGGGATGTATTCCCGCCAGAAACGGTTCCATTGTTATTTTCCCCACCTGTCGCAAGTTGAATACGAGCCATCATGTCACTGCGGGCCTGGGTAAGTTGTTGTTCAGATGCACCAGCTTTGGTCATCGCGTAGTAATTCACAATGGAATCTCGCGCTGCTTCGCGGTTTGCATCACCACCCAACGGAATTTCTCCGGCGATTGATTTGGCCTGGTTATGCACCTGCTCATAAACCGGGCTTTCCTTGAACGCATTGCTGACATGAGAAACGAGCTTGTTAAAGTCTCCAGTGATACCGCCGAGATTATAGTGGTTGTTTTCGAAGTCATTCGCGGCGGTGTTACCCGCTTTAGTCATGACTTCACCTTGATTTCCTTTATGAATTTGATCAACTGCACCGCTATTCTGTCCACCGACAGTATTAACCTGGCCTTGCCCATAACCATCTGACGATGAAGCATGTGCATCACCCAACGCACCGTAAGAACGGCCAGTTACAGCATTTACCGAGTTACTAACGTCCGCTGCACCAGCAACTGCCCGGCCACCTGCACTTTCAGCTCCGCCACTCACTCCACGGTATTGCTCAGATGCGGTTGTGGTCAACGCTGGGCTGGAGTCAGCGTTAATGAACCCGGCTTTGGCTGCTACTGCACCTGCTAAACCAAGTTCACTGGCTGCTTTGAATTGCGCAAAGGTATGTGCATCTTCGTGAGTCATACCTAAAGAGGTCAGGCTCGCTGCATCACCGGCGATTTTGCTGGATAGTTCAGGGTGCGCCGCGAGGGTTTGAGTCAATGTTGCTTGTGCATCATGGTTACGACCAATAGCCGTAGCAAGTTGCGCTGCGTTCATTGTCTGGCCCATTGAGGTACTTGAAGCAAACAAGTTTGCTTCCTGGAAATTCTTTTGTGCGGACTGCATTCTTTGATTTGCCTCAGCAAAAGAACGAGTCGACTGAGAACTTTCTCCTTCTTGCGATAAGGACTGGTACATCGCACTTGCTGCCGTGTTGACGATGCGTGACTGGGTAGCGCTGTCGACTTTATGCGATGTGGCACTGTCCGTAGAACCGTACTTAGCGCTGTTGTCATTACTCAGCCCACTGCTTTCTGCCTCTGAACGAGACATACCACCCTTAACGCCTACACCACCGCTTGGGCTTCCAAATCCCCCACCGACGCTCGCATCGCTTTTGGCTATTGATACAAGCGCCTGCATATCAGAAATTCCTTGTTCTTTAGCTACAGAACTAACATAGGCGCGGTCAGAGCTGCTCAAGCTTGCAAATGCTGCGTTTGAAGCATCACTGTAAACCTGCGAATGCCCCCCAGAGTTCATGTTGCTGGCCACCTGGCTAATCATTGCGCCGGATTGAGCAGTCAACGAGCTAGAGGCTGCATCAAGTTCCTGCTTAGCACTGGACAGGTTGTGAGTAGCGACCTGTTTCATATCAATGTTTGGGAGAGTGCCAGAAGACCCACCCATGATCGTCCCTTGCGTTGGGTTAAATTCGGCTTCAGAGCCACGGGTATTGATTGGTGGAGCGTTTGTAACATCCGGCGATAGGGTTTTGGTATCAGCTGCTGAAGGAGCGGCAGCAGAATTGGCCAGCGAGTTAAACGCTACGGAACTGCCCCATACAATGAACCCACCTAATGCCGGTATCATTCCATATAAATTACCAGCCAGGCCGATGCTTTTTTGAGTCTCGAATAACAGCTGGTATAGCTGGGCAAAACTAAGACCACCGGAACCCGAACTGACAAGTATTTGGCTTGATGCATCACGGATGCTATTCAACACATACATGTTTACTACAGCTGCCAATGGTAACCATGTCCACGTCCAGAAGATGACGAGAAAATACTTCATCACCAACCTGATCCCCATAATACCCAGGCCGAAAAGGAAGGCCATGAAAGGGGCAAGGGCGTAAATAATCCCCTGAAAAATGGGCATGAATGACCCCATCCAGCTTAAAAAGGATGAGCCGGAAGATGACCACTGGAATGCTTGCTGGGTCATTGTCTGCGCACGTGTGACCGCAGCAGTACCACGAAAGGAACTTTCAAGGCCATACATCGGCATTTCTCTGAATGACGGATACATGACCATCATGAGTTGGAAGTCACGTATATCCGTTCCCATGATATTGAAGAAATTTAAAACCTCTTGAGTTTTTCCAGACCCTGAGCATGTAGCGCCACCACACGTGCGCCCAGCTGCGGCATAGGAACGGGCAAAAGATGCATCGAGAGCCGCTGAGTTCAGAGTAGCCAGGCCTTTGAGCTTCGTATAAGCATCAGCACATGTGTATAAGGAACCACCTTTTGCAGATTCATCAGTTGCTGTCGACCAACCACTACGGACGTTGTCATAGATAACTACGCGTTGAAATGAGTCATTTGAAGCTAGCCCGGATACCCCTTGATTGGAGCGGTACATTGAAGCAAACGTTTTTGAACCACGAATTATGTCGTTACCTACACAATTCTTAACATAGTTAGAAATGCTACCATCCAGATCACCATAACCTTCTGTTTCACCAGTCCAGCGCATGGGCGATTTCATGGTGTCGTACAGTGTGGCGAGAGTGAAAAGGGGATCAAGTGACCCGTATTCCGTCATTGAAGGAACAGAGAAGGCTTGTTCCATTTTTTCAGTAGTGGCATATCCAACTGTCGAAATAAGGGAAGCCGCAGCTGCAAGGCCAGCAGGTACGTTGTCTACGGCTTTGAAACGGCCAGTAGTTACGTCCTCGATATTGACGCGCATTGAGACACTGAAAAAGATAAAATACATCACTATAGCGATACCCATTTGCCCAAGTGATAATGTTTTACCTGCCGTGATTGCGGCTGCGATAACCACTCCGATGACGCCAATTAACGCAGCTATTTTGAATAATGAGGCGTAAGTACCGTCATTAAACAACATAGCAACCGCATTAAAAATATTGTAGATAAATTCAATGTTACCTACGGTATATACGTTCCATTCACTCATGTTTAAATGCCCTCTTAGAGCGAGCCGTTAAAAGAGGCTTCAGACTCATAATGAGTCTGGGGAAGGGTTTTCATATAACTATTGAATGACTCGGGTATACGGGCTTCCCCACCGTATCGGGCGATCATCGCACTATACGAAACGTAAAGGTTTTGCCGTGCCTTCTCAATTAATTCAGCAGCATCTTTATAATAAATGGATGCGGATTTATCATTCTGCTGCATAAATCTAGCACCAGTGGCAGCTGCTGTAAGCATGTCGCTTAAATAGTTGTAAGCCGCTGAATAAGCAATTATTGGTGATAGCTCACGGACATACGAATACGATGCGCTTAAATCATGCCTGGCTATTTGCGTTGCTTTGCTTGACGCTCCTGTAACGTTGTAATAGTTTGCCTGGCGCAATCTGGCATCACCAGGATTAATACCATCTTTCGCGGCGCTTAAATATCCATTATCAATGAAGAATAAGGTTATATTGGCTGCAATACCTTTAAGGGCTTTTGTCTGTTTTTTTGGATTCTCACAAGTGGCTGTTTGTCCTGAGCAAGACCAAAAGTCAAAACTATCGTCACCATTAATGAAAGAGTCCAGAACGTTGCCTGTAGCCAATGGAGCCAGATTAACAACGCTTTGTTTCGCGGAACCATCCTCAGCAGTACCAACCTCGCTTCCCACAATAATAGTGCCTGTCATGCTCATAATAAGTTCTTTTTGTTCATCTTCAGAACCGGTGAACTGATCATTAAAATCACCATTCTGAAGCAAACACCACATGATATTACCGTAATCATTGCATGGTTTACGTTTGCCAGCCTGCTGCTTCTGAATTTCAGGAGCTTTGCCACCAGCAAAGTTTCCCCACATCGCCCCAAATTGATCAGATAGACCTGTAGTTGACAGCTGGGATGAAACAGCAGCTTTTGCGCCATCACCGAATGCAGCAGCGGTATCGACCAGAAGTCCTTTGGCAAGCTGGCAAGAGTTCGCCGTTAAGTCATTCATTTGTTGTATGATCGCCTGCATTTTCGATATAGCATTATCGAGTACGGCATCCATTGCATTTAGTGCCAACTGGAAAGCGAGACCGGCTGCATTGGATGCAATATTTCGTAGCATCTGAACAAATTGTTCGGCATTGATGAATGAGAATGAACCGCCGAATAAATCAATACCGCCACAACCTCCGGCTGCTGTTGGTAGGCTAATCGTAACAGGTGTTAATGTGCGAAGTTTGTTTCTTAAAACGAATCCACCGCCTGTATAACCATCCCGTGTGACACTTTGATAATCCCCTGGCGCAGTGACATTGGACATTGAACCAAACATATTATCTAGCTGAGAGTTAATGCTGGTGGCGAAACTGTTTGCTGAAAATAAAATAGAAAACCCGATAGATAAGGCCATTAATGATTTACGAAAACCACATTTTGGTGTACGAGGTGAAATAATCATTTTTCCTCCTGGGACGTACCGTTCTGAGCGTCAGCGGTTGAATATCCGGCTTTTGCTTGAATGTACTTGATGAACTCATCAGGGTTTTCGGTAAATTCTTTAGGCATTTCCTTCAGAATATTGGAATCGATATAACCCGTATCATTGTATGGCAAGGTACTTTTATACTGCTGGTCTGTAATAAGTCCAGAATCATGAGCGATTAAAATGGTTCTTGAAACAAGCTGGTCAGCTGCAATAGGGCCGAAGGAGACAATTTTAGTTGTTGACGGAGGAATAGCCAAAGCAAGAGCAGGAACATTAGAAATCTGGAGTTTAGCTGCTTGCCCGGTATCACGTTTCCAGTCAGGCATCATGTTCCCAGGTAATGGTTTCCCATCAATAGAGATAGGGATAATTTTAATACCTGTCATGTAATTAAAAGCGGTCATTACAGATGCTTGTTTTGAGCAACTAGAACAATCTTCACCTCGGAAAAAGAAGAAGATCCCAGCCTTTGTGGCTATATCTTTTACCACTAATGAAGACTTATCTGCGGCAGCATTAGATTGATCCATAGCACCGAATGTAGACGTAGATCTCCGGCTGCTTTCATCTATAAGCGGGTCGGTAGAAGTAACCAACCTAGCCATATCAGTAAAGCGGCTGGCTTTATCCAGCATAATGCGTTGGGCCAGAAAATACGCTCTAACGTTTTCTTGAGTAGGATTGTCAATGGCCTGGTTGCGCAGTTTCTGAATGTTTTCATTGAACCAAGCGACGGTGAACGGAGCGGGGCCGGGCTTTTCCGTTGCGACAGGTTCTGGAGTCGATTCCACAGGTGTTTGAGCAACCTGTTTGGGTGTATCTTGTGGCGGTAAAGTCGGCGGAGGAGGTAGCTTCACTGGTTTTTTCTTCACTGGCTCAGGTGGCGATTTACGCCAGAACCAACCTTCCTCTTTACCATTCAGAAATGCCTGACCACCAGCGAGGTCGTCACTGGTGGTCTGAGGGGATTGAGGCGTTATGGTATTACCCTCATCCGCAAGAACAGAGGTAGTAAAAGCAAAACCCACTAGCAGGGGAATAATGCTCTTAGTTAAAAATTGATATTTCATCGGAATTACCCTCGGAAATTATTCTTGCGATGGACTCCGTCCAGAAAAAGGTATTTTTTCCACTAAAGACCCTTGCACTTTCAAGCTGGCGAGTTAATGCATAATGCCGATATCTGACCTGCCCTATACGTTTGGCTACACTATCCGACTTAACGCCAATTTCGGAGCAAGCCTCATCGAGAGTCATGCGTGTTCCATATTTACGCAACAGCTCATCAGTAACTATGTTCTTAGGGTCGTCGTTAACTAATACCGCAGGGATTTTGTGTGCTGGCATAAGCATTGCCCTGTTATGAGAACATTTAAGTGTCTTCATAAAACTCCCTTATCATAAATACGGACGGCATTACGATTAGTTTGCCATATGGGTAAAAATAAGAAGTTCAAAAATGGCAGCGTTTTGACTGTAAAAATCAAAAGTAATTTTCGTGTGCATCCGTTTTGTTTACATGTTTGAAATCAGCAAATACAAAAAAACCCAGTCCGAAGACTGGGTTTTTCAGTGTTAGCTAATTAAAAGAATTAGATGCTTTAAAGACCAAAGTTATCTTTGAAATGACGTTGGTTTTTCCAGGATGAATTTTCAATCACACAGCATTCAAATACTGTATTCAGGTCGTCATCTGGAAATTTAAGGGCATCGTTGCCTATACGAATGATGTTACCGATAAGTTCACGGGCTAGCTGAGAATTACGCAAGAAACGAGTAAAGAACTCATTGCTGATATGTTTGCCCAAGTTATAAGCAAATTCAAGCAACGTTGCATCGTTAGCAGTCAGCACCGCACCAGATTCAGATGCGAAATAAAAAACATTCTCTTGGCAGCCGAGGTTTTTCATTGCGCGGAGAAACAACATTTCTCCTTCCATATCCATAAGGCGTAGAATTATATCAATATCAGATTCATCGTTTACGACAGCACCGACAGCATCATAAAGTACGGCAGCGGGAGCTTGTTCAAACTCATCACGTTCGTAATTCATCAACATACGGTTTTGTGCGTTATTAAAGCTATCAATATGATCTGATTTAGCAGTAGTTGAAGTATACATGAGTGACTCCTTAGAAATTTTCTACCAGACAGTTTGTTCTTTCATGAAGTCAGCCTCATTCGCTATAAAGCGTTTTGCTTCATTCATCGCCGTATCGAAATGTTTATTACCCAACTTGCGTCCGAGATCAGTTATCTGTTCAACAAGAAGAGCACATTCAGGGTGAGTAAATCGTCCACCACCTTGGCAGTAAGTTAAACGAGTAACCAGCATTGATGCCTTCGACTCATTTTGTGTTACATGAAAGATGGTTTTGTGAGTTCCTATCCCTCGTTCGTTCAGAATATTAATGGTTTCCATATCGGCGAGTAGTAATCTTAAGTCCTGCAAATCTCTTTCAATCGAATGAGTTTGCAATGACATACCGCCTGAGACAAAACCATAGACATCCCCGGTTTCAGAATAAAACATATATACCTCGATAAATTAAATTAATTAGAAGATACCCGGCTTACACCGTAATAGAGCATTAAAAATCTGCTCGCGAGCCTCAGAAGGATTTACTTGTTTTGCAATCCCTTCAATCCACTCATCAACCGGTATTCGGGTAAATTGATGGTCTGTATTGCGAATCCTGATTGCAATGACAGCCCAGTGAGCGAGAGCATACTGAACATAATGCTTATCGCCTGGTGCAACCTCACCGCGTATTCTGGCGGTGCGGTTGTTATACTCTATCAACGCGCAGCCACTCATACAGACTCCAGTTATTAATTAATATAGTTAAAAGACAATTCCATCATCAATCGCCGTCAGGCTTTCAATTTTTGGAATATCGATGAAATTAAATCGCCGAACATTTTTCGCCGTAATAATCCGACCGTCATTAAGCTGAAGGGTCTCACTTTCTTTATCAGAACGTGATGGCCAGGCAGCGATAACTGAGTCTTCAGTGATTACATAATGCCGACTATTTGATGTAAACAAAATGCATGGGATATCCATGAAATGAGACTCCAGACATTCAGTCTTTAAAATATTACCATTCTGTAGTGCCAATCCATACATCATTAATATATGCATTGGCCCCAAACTCAACCCCGCGTGGCTGTATTTTATCCAGAATCTCGAACGTCCATCCTTCTTCAGGAGGCCATTGAAAAAGCAATGGTGCTCCATCCAAATATTTTATGGCAAGGACGCTATGACGAAGAGGATCGAGGATGCTAGTCTCACCGGGTATTGCTTTAACCCAATAATGAATCACGATGTCACCTTTATTGATTTACAAGAGGAATAAATTGAGTTTGGGTCGTTATATCAGACATGAGTTCATATATCTTGTAGGGCCACCACTTTTTATCCATATCACGTAAGAAATGAACCTCAGTGATATCGGGACACATTGGATGCCACAGGCTAATAACCATGAGCTCAGATGCCTCAACCTCAATGAACTGATTGATTGAAGTAACCCTGAACTCATTCGTGGCAATAAACCCTATTAGATCCTCCAACTGATTAAGCAAAAAACCCGCTTGTCGCTGTTCAGAGGAACTGTCGAAATCATGCTTTAAAATATTCATGTTAGTCTCCAGCGCGGAACGAAAAAAACGCTGACCGAAGTCAGCGTTTATATTTTTACAGAGGCTTATCCCTAATCGGCTTTGCAGCCTCTTTAGGATAAGTGTGATAAAACGCTTTTCTGTACTTTTCGTATCCAATACGTTGGGATGCAACATGTTCCATATTAGTGGGAGCAGTAAAGTGATGACGCGCAATCAGACTTGCTTGCTTAGCCAATTCACCAGACCACTCGTGCAGGATTTCCATTCGGGTTTCGAATGGGTCAAGACCTGCTATTTTGCAGCAACTCGTAAATGAACAAAGGTCTTCCTGATTTTCTTCCGAACAAATCCAGAGGATTTCATCCACACGCTGCTCGCCAGTACTACGGTATGCAGTCATGATATATATGCTATCCCGAATTATCTCGTAAGCCATCTTTGATGAAAAACGAAGTTCATAATTATGTTCTGAATCGGCTGATATCAGATCATATTCACTTTCAGTGGCATCGAAAATACTCATGAATGAGAGTTGATTTTCGTGAACCACTTTAAATTTTGCGGTTGCAGACATAATGATCACCTTTAAAATAAATTAAATTAATTTAGAAAGTTAAAACAGAGATTAAAATACAGATTAAGACAGGAGAGCTTTACGGGTTACTTCAAAGAGTTTGTTACGTAAGGCAGAAACAGAACCGACAGAAATACCGGTATCACCAAAAAGACTTTTCATCATGCTGTCATTGGCATCACCGAAACCGATACCAATAACGATGATGTCATCATCTTTAGCGCTTTGTATCATCGCTCGCGCAGAAGCCATATCATCAGGCTGGCCATCAGTTGCAATAACCAATACATGGCGATCCGCTTTAGCTGACGTCAGGTCTGCAAGTGCAGGCCATAACGATTCGCAAAGAGGAGTACAACCTTGCGTACCAATTCCAAACTGATGAGTTCCAATAGCTGTCCGTAGAGTTTGCTCCCGTCCTTTTAACAGACCTACGCTATTATGCGCGGCGTGTGGGAAATGATATGCCGAGGTAGTTACCCCCTGAATACCATCGAGCGCATACAACATTGATACAACAGCGGCTTCAGCCTCTTTAACCGACCGGCTCATTGACCCGCTAGAGTCCAGCAGGATAGTAAAAGCAGAACTGACATCTACTGCCTTGGACTTATGTTTAAAAAGACGCGTATTTCCCAGCATGGCACTGGTAACCAGTCGAGAATCAAGCTTACGACCAGTTTCACGATGTGTTCTTCTCACCGCTCTTACACCCTGCAACAACCCATGAAGTGATTGACGTAACCCGGTAGCCATCTGCACCCCTAAACTTACGGATGCATTACCGGTATCGTGCCGCTTCGCAGGTGCTACTGAATATGGAGTAGGTGAAACGATACGTTGATGCGGGGGTACTTTGTCTTTGATTAGCTGATTGAGCTTATCTGAAGTGTTCTGTCCTGTACGGCCAAGATCATTCGATGTGGTTCCCTCGAAAGGGTCTTTTCCGTTCTGGGACAGGTTACCGACAGAAGATTCACCCTGAGCATTTACGCCCGGATGGGAAGCAGCGGCGTTGCTGTCACTCGAGTTGGAAGCAGGAGCATTACGATTAGCTGATGTTGACGAAGAATTTTCGTTTTCATCATCGGTATCGTTTTGCCCATGTTCTTTATCTGGTGCGCCACCGGCATTACCATCAGGTTCTGAAGAAGGCTCATTCTGACCGGCTGGCGATGACGATGAACCGTCATTACCGCCTGCACTATCATTCTGGCCATCCCCATTTTTGTCAGAACTGTCGGATGACTGGGCCGGGTCTGACGAACTGTCATCACCTTTGCTGTCATCAGAATCAGCACCCTGATTATCATCCTGCGGAGGTTCTTCCTGCTCATTAGTTTCGTTAAATGCATCTACTGCGAGGTCATATAACCGACATGCAACTTCAAACACCTTTTTAATCGAGGTTGCTTGTACTGCTTCAGCCATAACCATCATAGCTTTGTCATACAGCTCCAGCCCGAAGATACGTTCAAAGTCCTCACGCGCTTGCTTTGTTGGAATAGTTAAACCGTTGAAGCGGTTCAAACCACAAGTAAGCAGGGTATCCAAAAACACCGAAGAAGCTTTATCACAGGATTCCGCTTCCTCACTGAACAAAAAATGATTCAGTGAATTGAGATACTTTAATGTACCTGGATAGCGACAACTCATCGCACGTTCAATGCGCAAATCTTCGCAAAGGTTGACCAGATGTTTAAGTACCTCAACGTTGTATTTATCCGACTTCATATGCTCTTGCATGAATATCTTGAGATCACCAAAATCAGTGAAACGGATATGTGCTGCTTCATGTACGGCATACCCTAACAAAGGATTTGCCAACATTTCAGCGTCTTTGAAGAATGGAATGTTAATAAGAAAACCAGCTCCAGTCTCCGTAGCATATGCTTCATTGCCGCCGACAGAAACATTAAGGCCAATCTGAGAGCTTAATGCACGTGCGACAATAGGAAGGGAATTATAAATACCCATATATACCTCACAATAAATTTAAATAGATTAATTAGAAAAAAGGCCCAGAGTGGGCCTTTTATTTTTAAAACACCATTATTGTTCCGTCATCATCGTGTGAAGACGAAGTTTCAATTTCCGGCTCTTTTCCATCAATGACTTTTTCAGAATCCAAACCCGAAATAAGAGCAGGGTCTGGCAGAGAACGGGGTGCAACAGAATCACCGTCCAAAAATGAATCATCATCGACCATAACCGCATCAAACGCAGGAATTACAGCATCATTAACAATTACATGCTCCTGGGTATCGGACAAGTCGTTAACGTCAGTATCAGCCGACGTATTAACCAGTTCGATTGCCAAAGGCGTATCAGCAGAACCATTGACCTCTACCAGTACAGATGGGGCTTCAGCGAGTGAATCAACGTTTTGCAATCCGACCGGATCTTCCACTACCACAGCAGATGCAAATGCATCTGTATGCAGAGGAGGTATCGTTTCCGCCTGAACCTGAGTTGCCGACATGGCCGCTAAAGTAATGGCATCATCATCTTCAATAAGGTTCATTGAAAGTGATGGGTCAATTGCATCGTTACCATCTGTAGTACTGGCGGATGACAGCAGTTCCACAAACTGTTTTGCATGAATTGGGTCGCGTAAGTTATTGAGGAGAGAGAGAATGTCGTTATAAGGTTTGCCCGTCACTTTACCGGTTAGCGGAATGTCTTTCATTACCTGATTAACATAGTCGCTAAGAGACTGGACGCTGGGTGCGATGAAAGCCAGGGACGCGAGTTTATCGCCGCAGCGGCGTAAAGGATTTAGTGTGTGCTGAGAAAACGCATCAGGGTTCCTGTTTTTAAGGAATCCTTCCACAACATCAGCCACATCCTCATAAACTTCATCCGCTAAACTTTTAACTTGCCCAGTTAAACCATCCTGAATGACACTGTTGCCATAAGGAGTGATGTGAATCGCAGTAAAGCCAAATTGTATCTGGCTATCCATATAAGACAAATCGATAGCAGCATCACGCAAAAGTATAGAGCGATACTTTTCTTCAAAAGAGTTAATCCAGCTATTAAAATCAGCTTTCATAAATTCCTTTTTGTAATCGTAAAACTCGCCCTTAAGTACATTCAGTTTACCAATTAAATCATTAACCTTGTCGGCTGGAATTGCATAGCCGCCCATAAATTTAATACCCGCTTCGAGACAAAAAGCGTGAGCTGAATTCTTTTTGCGGGTAAATGGATTGATGAGTTGTGGGTCAATGATTTTCTTGCTGCCTAATGAAACGAGCACATCAGGTGGCAAATCAGCACTGTTACCAAGATCTTCTCTTTTCAGCTTACGACGACCACTAATACTGGTGATATCAGAAAGAGAAACGAGAATAAGTTGTTCCAGAACCTGAGTGGCATTGGATTTGATAGTCATGACATACCTCATTAATTTAAAATTGATTTAAAAAGAATTAAAAAACCCCAAGCGGGGCTTTATTTAAGTGCTTCAGAACCGAATACAGCTTCAACGATGAGATGCAAAGATTTTTTATCATCTGCTGATGCACGATTACCAATCTGATAATCGAAAGCTGTTAATAATGCACGTGGCATCTTTGCAGCTTTCATCATTGAGTAGCGGTCAAGCCAGGCCACCAGCGAACGAGTTGAACACGTTACTGATAAACGAGTGTCGGGAAGAACACCGTCCGGGAGTTTTGCACTGTTAGTATTGACACTAGTGTCAATTTCACCGGTGATATTCTTGCCTACAAAAAGACCGCGAATCATATTCGCAACGTCAACAAATTTCTCCGCGACTTTGGTGTCGGGGATATATTTGGTAATCAATTTAGTCTCGGTCTCTTTTGGCATATAGTCAGCAGTGATAAACATATAGCGGTCAAGGTTGGCCACATTTAATGTTTTCACACCGCCATAAACGCCAGTAAAATCGCCCTGACCAATCGAGTTAGCCGTTGCAACAAATCTGAAGTTCGGGTGCTGTTTAATTACCTCGTTGGTTTCAGGAATAACTAAATTCCCTCCTTCGAGGATGGCGTTAAAGGCATTGGCACAGGATGGGTCTAATTGATCGTACTCATCGAGTAGGAAAATCAGTCCATACTTGTACGCCAGCGTCAGTGGGCCATGAACAAAAACAGTCTTGGTATCACCGGTCAGTTCATTACACTGAAGCCGGAGACCGCCAATGAGATTGTTAATATCCAGGTCTTGTGAAGCTGTAGTTTTCATGACAGGCCAGTTAAGTCTTGCTGCTACTTGTTCGACAACACTGGTTTTGCCACAACCTGTTGGGCCAGAGATCCACAGAGACTGATTTTGTGGATAGTTAATCCACATCAGTACAGATGAACGCAAATACGCTTCAAAAACATAGTCGTCATTCTGTTTAGGCACGAATGCACTAAATGGATTGGCTGAGTCAAATCCCTGGAACGGTTTCACTTTATCCATCTGATGTTCTGGTACAACAATACCAAATACAGAAGGGTGGACAGGTGTAGAGCGCGCCATGATTTCAACAGACAGGTTTGCGAAATTAGTAGTCATGATATACCTCATTAAATTAGATAGATTTAAGAATTAAAAAAATTAAGAAGAATGATGCTATGCAGCAATATCAGCACGTACTAAATCAACATGCTTATAATTGCGGCTTACACTGCCACTGTTATCAACACTGGTTACCTTTGGGGCATACGTTACATAAGAGACGATGCCACGGGCACTCAATGCAGAGACCAGAACGGGCATAAAAAAGGTTTTGGCATAAACAAGTACGCCGTCAGCCTTATATTTATTGCAGAGAGATGTAGCGATTTCAGCGAATTCTTTAGCCTTATCGGTCATAACATCTTCTGAAGGACAGGTATTAAAGGTCAACAGTTCACGTAATGCGTGTGATACTTGCTGATCAACATCAATAACGCCCATTTCCCGTTGTTCCGGGGATGCAAGATATGCAGTCATATTTACAAGAAACATGATCAGACTCCTCATTTAAAAAGATTAGTGAATTAGATGAATTAAGCCTTACATGAAGGCTGAAGTTAGGTACTAGTTTCAGTTTGGGAGTGACTGAGGCACTTGTTGTTGTCTACGTGACAACGAAACACCTTTTTCGACGGACAAAAAAGCCTGCCGCTTATGTGAGCCGCAGGCTATCGAATTTGTTTAGGCGAGAAAAATCCTTGTGAATACCAGGAGGTATTCAGGAGTGGCTTGAGCGCCGAATTTAGAAGGTGTTTAAAGGCAGTTGCCTGAAGTTAAGCGGACTAAGCCGCTATTTAAAGATAATAAAGGATGTGTAATTGGTCAAGCAAAAAAAAAGCCCAGTTTTAAACTGGGCTCAATAATTAAAAAACAACGAATTGTTGGGCTGAGTCTGTCTCTTCTGCACCAGGTGATACCAGTACGGAATTGTCATCCAAAGGAATGTAGACAGTATCAGTCAGAGTTGATTTATATTCATAGGTACTTAGTGAATTTCGTACCGATGACTGACCGTAACATTCTGGATGATGTTTCGGGTCAATAGATAATTTATCGCAGATTCGTTTGTAGCTCGGTTTTTCCGGTACGCGAGACTGAAGAAAACGAAAGCCAAAGCCATCGATTCTAACAAGCTCGTTATAGGAAAAGCCAACAGAAACACCAAGACCCTGGATCAATAAATTGACCGAGTTCTGGTATTCTTCGAACTGCTTTTTCTTTAAAGCTAACTCTTTCTCCATCTGCTGCAATGTTCCAACTTGTCTGGCTATGTCTACCACACGAGCTTCCAGGTCGTCTGGAAGCTTAAAGCCTTGTGTATGAGACATGATTACAGGATCAGAGATAAGTAAAATATCTTTTTCCTTATCAAACGGCATAGCTGTTTTTGTCTGTACCCTATTCCAGAAATATTCGCAGGCAACCTGGACGCGATAAAACGCTTTCTCCGAAGGCATAATTTTAAAGACCTTGGTCTGGTCAGTTGCTGACCAGAACACAAGATATGCCTGGGGTGCGCCTGTTGTCAGCAACTGGTGCTGAACTTGCCAGTAGTAATAACGAAATTCTGGCGATTTGGTTTCAAGCTGAAGAATAGAAAGATGTTTGCTCTCGCAAAGATTCTTTATCTCAAGGATTGAACCATCGTCAAATTGACCATCCAGTGAAGCAATCATGTAAGGATACTTTTTGTTCCTTACACAGAAAGGCAGGGCGATTTGTCCTATCTCTTTTTCGCAGTAACTTCTGGCAAGTGCTTCAAGCTTTTTACCAGCATCAACCTGTTTAATGACAGAAAGGTCTTCTGCCTGAATCAGGCCAGCGTATTGCAAATAGAGTTCGTAGGGCGTTTTAGTTGCACCTGGCTCCTCTAACAGAATTGGGGAGCATGTTGCAGTCACACCGGTTTTACGCCATTCGAGCCAGTCCTTTGAACCCTGCACAACATCAACGACTTCATAAATGTCAGACATAATGATCACCTTAAGATAAATTTAGAAAGTTAGACCGGCAGTTTCCTGCCGGATAAGTTAAGCGGCCTGAAGATCTTCAATAAGACCTTCTACCATTTCTTTTAGAGGGGGGAATGTCACATTGCTGAGAGCGGCATGAAGCCTGGTAAAATCAGAGGTATTAACAGCCTCAAGATATAACTGGTGTATTTCCACTGATTCGGCCTGGACTTCACCAACCCATTTGGCCGCGTCGGTTTTAAACTCACCCTTACCCATTTTTTCGATGAAGTTAAGGACTTGAGTAAAATCGAAGCTACCTACTGCGTTAATTAAATGATTTTTGAGAAGTGCCCTTCGGGATTTTTCTAAAGATAAGCGAGCGAACGCCAGCTCACTTTCATTCAGATCGAAACTGCTTTTTGCATCGGTTAAAATAGTTTCGTATCCAAGCGTTTTTTCTGCCCGGCTTACTAACTTTTTAATTCTGCGTTCAACCCATTTTCTAACCCCGGGATGTTCAGACATTTCTTCATTGGACTGCCCATTGGTTTCTGCGGGTGGGGGGAGAATATCATCAGCCGCACCGTTTACTTCGGCTGGAGGAGTATTTCCCTCAGCCGTATCGTTAACATCGGTTGGTGTATTGCTCTTGATGTCCTGCTGCTCGGCTGAATTAGGTTCTTCAGCGAGCTTATTGAACTCGCCTTCAATAACTTTACCATCAGCCTTTTCAGTTTGGATAGTGGTATCCGTATTACCAGCCGTCCTGGCTTCTTGTCTAATCTCCATTTCAGCTTCAGCAGCTGCGACGGGTATTGTTGCTGTACGGAAACCTTCACCACCAGCAGTGTTCAGATATTCAATCATCGAACTCAGGCGAGTACGGTTACCGGGAATTAAGTGTATGGTCTGCTTAATAGCAGACTTGAGCACCATCTTCCACGGGAACTGAGTCCACGGAGAATACTGCCGTTTCTCCACTTTTGCCCAAGATTCGGATTTCGCCCGAGATTGAGCTAAATCCTGAAGGTCAATGAAAAATACCAGATGACGTCCATCCTTCATTAAATAGTCGACATAAGCCCCCCTGAACATGCCCCGATCTCCTAAATCACCCTGATCGGTGTTTGTGAGAACGAGTCCCCCTTTATAAGCAAAGGGGTCAAATTCGTGGTCTGGGCTGGAGCGACGACCATTGGTTTTAAATGAGTCCTTATCAAAAACTAATTCAGCCACAATGTCTTCGCATAAACCTTCATCGGTGGCCATCCTGCTGAGCCCAATATAGGACACGTCGAGAATGACACGACCATCGCGTGGAACCAGGTAAGCCTGCTTCTGCGCCGGGTCAAGAGTGAGGCCGCTACTTGCGAGCTGAAGGAATGCAGTTTCGAAGGACTTTGGATTATTAACTGCTATGTCAGCCAGGAAGTTATTATTGTTGACAATATGTTTTGCAAATACGCATTCACGTTCGAATGAGATATGCGGAGCACTGGAACCTGCGGATGCGAACATCTTATCCAGCGACAACATATGTCGTGCAATACTGTCCATCTTTACGACAATATCGGAGTTGCCTTTATTGTTGTTAGAAGAGGAACCTGAGCTACGTGATTTATTTGAGTACATATATACCTCATTAAATTAAATATATTAAAAAATTAAAAAGAAGAAGGTTGCTGATAAATCAGCAACCAGTCATATCAACCGCGAACTGATGAATATGCGTTGGTTAATGTTTCCGGCCCGGTAGAGCTTAATTGTTCATTAAGTTTCATACGGGCTGCAATAACGGCTGCTGTCGAATTATCGGCTGGCAGAGTTGTCCAGGCTTGCATGTTGACTGGGCGCTTAGAGGTAGCCACTTGCGGACGTGATGTCTGCACGGCTCTATTCTTAGCGTCCAACTTCTGCGAAGTGTCTGGCTTCTTCTTTTCTGACTGTTTATTGTTGTCTGGTAATACAGACTCATTTCCAGGGTGAAGCTGTTTTTGCTCGGCATAGACTGTTCTCCATTTTTCAGAAGCAGTTCTTACCTCTTCATCAGACATTTTCTGCCACTTCATATCGTCCTTTAGTTTTTGCGCTACTTCAGGGGATAACGTAGTGACGGTTGATGTCGATGTTGCCTTTACAGTTTCATTTGCACGGGTATCAATTGATTGGCCAGTCTGAATGATTCGAGCCATGAAAACATGAAACTCAGTCCTCATTTGGTCAATACCATTTTTTGTATAACGGAATGATCGAGCTAATGCCTCGATATACAGTTCGGTATTCATTTGAATATTGTCACGTAGAAAATCCGCGACTTTACCAAATGCTTTTATCGAATAGAACTCGGTCTGGGACTTGCCGCTGATGGACATGTCACAGCGTAAACGAAAATAAATATACGAATCTGAATTATCAGATGCGGGCATATACTTAGGTTCTATCGCAACAATACCCTTTGCTCTGGATTGCATAGTTTATACCTCATAAATTTTTAAATTAAGAAAGTTAGAATAATTTAGTGCTATAGGCACAAGAATTAGAAAGATTGATGAAGCATCCAGTTAGAGTGCTGGACTCACTGTATCCTCAACAAGAGGAAAAACACCTTTTTCGACGGCGCAGAAAACACGATGCATGATGCACCGTGTGTCGAATTCTATGGGCGTAGGGAAGCCGTGCGAATGAACATATTCATTCAGGGATGGCGCGTTGCCGAAATAAAGAGTGTTAAAAGAAGTTAAGCGGTATGTCCGCGATATAAGATTATGATACGACGTTGGGTTGGTCAATCCAGAAAAGAAAAAAACCCAGCTTTCGCTGGGTTTTTGTTGGGAGGTATTAGCATAACAAGCGTTCCAGACGCTTCCATGTTTGGATTGCCATGTCGGTTGATGCATCTGATATCTCTTTATAGAGATTGGTATTTCGCCGTTCATAATAACCTGGATAGATGAGCCTATGCAGGCAATCATCTAACCTTGAAAGATCTCCAAAGTCCTGAGCGCCTACATTGATTTTTGCCCTGATTGCCAGTATATCTCCCTCTATTTTCATGAGCTCAATGAGCTCATGCATTTCGAAGAAAATATTAGACTGATAACGACCAGCATGTTCTTCGCATTCGATGCTATCGCATACGTCACATACTTCAGCGTTACAGGAATGATAACCGCAGTGATTACACGTATAAGAGAATCGCTGGTTTATCGCTCCTGCAACACAGTCTTCATAAATCCGATGTCGGCAGTCATTCCCACAATTTTCGCACTCTGCAATCATTGTGTAATCATCCAGTTCCATACCACCCGGCTCAATGCTACTACCATAGACAATTGTCATAATATACCTCATATATTTAAAAGATTAAAAAGTTAAGGCTTATAGCCTGAGTTAAGAATATTTTAGCTTTCGGCGAGTACTTGCATAACCCAAATGCCGCGACGTTTTTCGCTCAAAAGATTACGATACCCTGTAACCTTACCGCCTTCGTCAAAAACTTGTGCTTTGTCGGTTCTCACTTCAGACTCTTTCCAGACTGAAACGATATCCCCAACTTGTGCCCCACAAGTCGCAACAGCACTTTTGAGCCCAATTGCCCAAATTTCATGGTCTTTCCCACCACTACGAATTGTGACTAAATACGTTTTATCGTTATTAGGATCGTGTTTCCAGTTTTCGAGACCGTGGTAAACAAGTTTTCCTTCATAACGATGGTTCGTATATTTGGCTTTGTCATTATTTGCCCCACCCTGAGAAGAACCTTCAACAATGTTTCCATTAGTTGATTCATTAGATTTTTTCCCAGACTTGGTAAAGAATGAATTATAAATAACCAGTAAAGCAACCACCACACACACAGTCGCAGTAACAAAACCGAGACCAGTGAATAGTAAACCGCGTTCCGTTATAAAAATTGCCAGCCAGATTGGGCCAAGGAATCTGATATATTCAGCACGGTAATACACAGCACCAAAAAATACGATACCTGCCATTAATGAGATTGGGTCAGACATAGATCACCTATAAATTTAGAATGCGAAAATTTAGCCACCTAAAAGGTAAACTAAACGGATGTACACAAGAATGCACACCTGTTGATTTCGCTGGAGTTAAAAGGATTAACAATTTTTTTTGTTTGGGATTGAGAACCAAAATACCCGTTTGGGTAAGCAAAGAGACATGTCAGGTTTAACCTAAACACATCAGAGATGCTCGGGCCTGTAGGAGGCGTAGTTAACCCGGGAGGAGGTCATCCGGTGGGCGCTGGTAGAGCGCGAAATTAACTAGGAAGTTGTGCTGATGTCCGTCAGCTCGGTTCTTATTCATTTAAGCATAATTGTTTATTTTTTCAAGTCAGTTTTTCATGGTCATATTGCAGCCATTTTTCAATGACAACTATCCTGAGTTTTGGCCTAATCAATTGGCATACAAATTAACTCCGAGGTTCTGTTATGGCTAAAGCACCGGTACAAACCGTAAAACAAGCTAAAAAGAGTGGGGCTCAGGATAACCGAACCCCTAACACCCGTGTCGAATATTCCAATCCTGAAGCTGTCGTGAAATTTACTCTTCACACACAGGAAGGTATTCGTGTCCAGTCCCGAAATTTTAACATTATCTCCCAGGCGCTCTTCAATCTGACCAATAACAGCCGAGCCCTTGAACGGCTTGGCGCTAAATACAGTGGTGCAATTGAACGTACACTGAAGGCAGTTAACGAAGTAATCGACATGCCTGAGAAAGAACTGGAAAATAACATTGCTATTCTGAACCGTGCGGTAAAAGAAGAAGAAGAACGCAGCAGCCTCAATGAAGTCGGGTACACCCATCCAAAAGAACATGAGGTTCGCATCAGAACGCCGCAAGCAATGCGGGTTATCCGCATTATTCAGAACTTTGATAAATTGCACCAGATCATCGATACCCTCTGGTTAAATAACTGTTTTAATCAGGATGAGGTCGAAGAGTTTAAGTCTCGTCTTCATAATCTCATTCGTGATCTGGCTGCATCACTCAAACGTCACGCGCAGGCATCTGCTGATGAGCTTAATCAGGCCAATGGCCGGGCCGCTGAAAAAGAATTGGCTGGAAGCACTGAGACAGAACCTACCCAGGTAGACCAGGATACACCGGTGTTGCAGGATGCCAGTAATGAAGCGAATGATGATCAGAATGAGGCCATTAAACGGCAGGCTTAATTCAACGAAAAACAAAAATTAAAAACCCTGCATCGCAGGGTTTTTTTATTACATTGTGCGGCAACAATCTACCCACTGGAAAATCATGTAGGTACTGTCCTGGCCTTTACCGGTTGGATAGCGGAAAGGCCCACCTTGCCATTGGTATGGGGACTCACCGACCTCATGACTGTTTTTTGTCTCCGGGGTAGGGTAGAACATATTCAATTTGTACTGCTGCTTTGGCAACGTTGGGTAAATCTTGGAGCGACAAACAGTATCGTTTCCCATCGAACGGTAGGCCAGTCCGCGCCGATGTTCTGCGGCCAGCATACGGATCCCGACCAGGCTGGTTGTTCTGGGGGCATCCATACTCCGTACCGAACCAGTTAAAGGATACTGCCCACCCCAGGAACCGGCACACCACCAAAGTGAGTCTATAGGCTGTTTACCTGCAAATTGCGCAGCTGCTTCACCGGCGCAAGCCTGCATTGCTATCACGTTAGCCACAGCTGCTGATTCCGGGTTCTGGAAGAATGCCAGCATCGTATTATTCCAGGTCGGGTCAATCTCCGTGAAATTAATGATGTCAAAATCGCTGTATGGGTCGGCATTGCACTGGCCGGGTAGATACATATCAAGCATTCTTAATAACGGCATCGCATACATATGAGCATTGTAGAAACTGATCGAGAAACGCTCCCGTTGTTCCTCGGCTGCACCATCGGTCTGCGGGCCAAACTGCAAATCATTACCAAGGTCGAGGGTTACCCCCCCAAGCGATGACATACACCCGGGTGTTCTCGTTAACTCAATGAGCTTTCGCGGTTCCCACATCGCGGTCAATACACCCGGGTGATAGACGTTAAGCCCGTCCTTACAGGCACATACTGTCCCTGATGCTGCATTGTCAGGTGCAGTGCCAGTCATCGACAGATTAATACCGGCAAGCTTTATCGGGAAAATACAGTTCCAGCAAACATCGGTAATGAGTTTCGCTGATAAGACCTGGTTATCATGACAGACCTTGTTCTGTACGGGTGATGAAACGTCAGCGGCCAAAACCGGGAAAGTAAAAGCCAGACATGCGAGCACCAGGGTCTTGGGTGATTTCAGAACTGAGAGTATTTTTTTCATTTCAGCTCCTCAAAATCTTTGCGCGAGTATTCATCATTAATGAATCGCTTACTGTCGGCTGTCACAATGCTGGGCACGTTTATCAAACCATAACGTTCGGCCATGCCTGGCTGAATCATGTATAGCCTTGCGAAATCACCGTATTCTTTCTTGGTGTCACGGAAGGTCTGCCAGCCATCACCATACACGTTTGTCGTGACCAGTATTGGCGTGAGGGAGGCAGGTGTATGTTCAAACTGATACCTGGCGAACTGGCGTTGCCATTCTTCACGTGCATCGAAAAAGATTAGCTTGATGGTAAATGGCATCACAGTTAGCGGGTTAAATCGCCCCCGTTTCGCAACGATATCACCGTTAGGTGAAGTAATGTTTTGAGGGATAATGACCGTCGGATCGATGGTTCTGGTAGTTCGCTTTGTCGCTTCCGGGAATTCCTGGAAAACCTGGCGGGGCCAGTAGTTATCAATGGCCTTTTTCTTCATGCCATCAAAATCGAGTTTCGCGACACTTTCCTGTAATTCATCAATAAGGTTCTTCTCCACGACCCCAACTGCGGGCCCGGCCACACCAAGGTCGCCGGTCTTGTCTTTCAGGTACGCGATGTCATAGATGCCTGTCACCCTGGCCACCAGCTCACCATCTTTTTCATGGATAATGGTTGGTACAGAGCTGACGTTGTAGTTTTTGAATACAGTTGGATCAAGGTTTACGGCAAGAGATGACTTGGAGTCGAAGGAAAGTCTCTGCCAGTGAGTCAGTTCATCAAGCAGGTTCTTTTTATCTTTCGCCCCCTGGACAACCAGCGCGATATCCGTGCGTCCATCATATAACTTGAGAATGTCGGTGATTTCAGCATCGCTTAGAGACGCGGAGACGAGAATATAAATAAAATCACCGACTGGCTTATTTTGTTTCTCGTTAGTCATATCAGACTTTGCTAGCGCACCTCTTACTGCATCATCGACTAGTTCATCTGTATTTTTATACTCGGGCATTTCACCCATCATTTTTCGATTATCTTTAACCGTGTCAGTAGCCTGGTCGGTAGCGACATTTTGATTATCACGAGCCGCTTTGATGAGACTGTCAATATCTTTCAATTCAGTAGCAGATAATTGACGCTTAGCTTTTTGAATGTCGGTGACCGAATAGTTATTAGCCGGTCTGGTCGGAATGTTATCTAAGTTGGCTAACGGCCTTGACGGTAGATCACTTAAATCAATACCAGAGCTTTCGGCCCAGGTTGGGGTGCAAACAACAGCGGTTACAAATGGCAGTATTGAAAGACGAAAAGGTGTTTTTTTTACCATAATGGATACGCTCGGCCTATAATTTGCGACTCGTCTAATGATCCCCAGTATCGGGAATCAAAACTGTATCTGGTGCGCCCCATCATCCACAGGCGACCATTCGGTACGACTCCACTACGCGTGAGCTCCTGTTCGGTGTGGCCAGACTCTGCTGCTAATGCCAGTCCCTCGCCGACCATAGAGCCGTTAATTGCAGTCTCTTCGGGATCAACGGATACTTTGTCTCCCGCAATGCCATCAACTATTTTCAGTCCTTTGCCATAAGGTTGCATTAGCTCAGAATGAAAGGCGTAAATTTTCCCCTTGACGATAGATTTGTCCATTTTATCGACGAGATATATTCGGTACGGAGGAAGACATTGGTTATTTTGTGGATCGATACCAATCTCGTACCGGTTAAGCACGTATAGCGTCAGCGGTGCGGTTAAGAAAATAACAACAATGCTGAAAACAATATGTTGCCTCCAGCTTCGCTTTTTACGAAATATTAAGCTCCATACCGATTTGGGTGTGTTCATTCGTCCACCACTATTACTGAGTACTGATGGTCTGAGGGATCTGGAGCCCTGTTGGGTAGCTATAAAGTGCTGAGGCATTGAGCACAAGATATCCCGCCTTTGAAAGCTTCTCAGCGCGAGCTAACACCAACCTTGACTGGGCTTCACCTAACGGGTGACCTTTATCATCCATAAAGTTGATGACTGCTACATAGTCATAGGGCGAGGCTGGTGGGAATAACCGCCCAAAAAGGGCGGCTCCGATGAAACCAAACAGCAGGGCGATTGCAGCGGTTTTAATCATGCGGCTAACCCCCGCTCAACCAGGATTTCGTTGATAGCCTCTTCGGTATTAATCCCCCGGGACTTTCTGTCCTTTATCGCGGCAACGTCTTTCGGGTCAGTCGAATAGAGCAGTAAGCTGAACGGGTCAACCACAAGCCTGCAAATACCCTGGCCTGCTTTCGATATGACAAAGATTTCAGAATAAACACCTTTCGTGGAACGGACAGTTTTAAGGAACCGATAACCGGCCTCGTCCAGCGCCAGACGTTTATTAGCTTCGGCTTCGTTAACTGCGGATTCACTTTGCCCCAGCAAGAGCATAAAGGCTGAGTTATCTGCGATCGATTTCCCGATACTATCTTTGTAAATATCGTTGATAGACTGGGTGATGGTAATTGCAGCTCCATTATATTTACGGAACCGACGATAGCCCTTCTCGATGAATGCCCCGATATTTCCTGATAACAACGCCCAGGCCTCATCGATGATGACCAGCTTCATCTGGCTACGGTCGCCCATGAACATGTCCTGCTGGATTTGATAAATCAGCTGAAGGAGGACAACCTGTTTAAGGTGTTCTGAACTTTCAAGTCGGGAAAGCTCAAGTACAGTGAACGGGTTTTTGAAGTCGATATTGTTCTTACCAACAAAGTATTTCCCGTACTGGCCCGCACTCGTGAACGGATAGAGCTGATGGCCAATTCGTTTAATGTCTGGATCTTCATCATGTAGCAGTGAATCAGCAACCATATCAACGGTGGTCTCTTTCTTGTGTACACGGACAAGATCAGCTACGTGTTGTTTAAGTCGAGACTCTTCGAATGAATTCAGACCTTCTTTAGGCGCGGCCATCACCGATAACAATCCAATGATCAGATCTTCTTCACCACCACTGGAGTCATCATCTTCAGACTCGCCGAAATAGTCTTCGATCAGTTCGAAGAAGTTAAGGCATGGCCTGGTTTTGGGATTGAAGTCGAGATAATCGCCCTGGTAGGTCTCACAGATGTTTTTGTACGAGTCACCTACATCAATACACCATACTTTAGCCCCGAGGCTTCTGTAGGCGGTGATAATGTAGTTTGTCAGGAATGACTTACCAGACCCTGATTCAGCTGCGATACAGGCGTTATAGTTAGTATCAGAATCAAACAAGTCCAGTGATTGGATCTGGCCAGAGCGGGATGTCAGCATTAAGGCGGGTTTGTCCGTACCTTGCCAGTCAGCATAGAGAGGCGAAAGTACCATCGCTTCACTGAGTGCCATTGTACGATATCGGCCAATGGACTTTTCTGCTGATGCTTCGTTAAACATTGGCAGAGCAGACAGGAAAATTGGCGCAACATAGTAGGTATCTGGGATCATCTTAAACTGATAGGTGTTCAGATAACTAGCTGCTTCCTGAGCAGCGCGTAACACACCATCTTTTGAGTTCGAGAAAATTGATACCGTAAATTTGGCTTTGCAAATTGGGTCGTTGTTATCAACTTTCTCGCTCAGAAGATCGAAGCCTTCACGCAAGTTAATCAATGATGGAACCCACTTAATTAATGGGCCACTGGTTTGCTGAACAACCCAGTTACGTTTCGATGTGAACTTAGTTTTTTCACTTTGCTGATCAAAGAAAATCAGGCTCATTGAAATGATGCAGGATGATTTAATGCCGGTGACACCGCTCATCATATCGCCGAGGAAGTATTGCGCTTGCCCGGGAAAGAATCTTTTCGGGAATTTTCGCGCACTCAATGTTTTCACAAACGTTGTCGGTGTAGGTGCTTCCCCTCGAAGCTCGGAATCTGTCGGGTCACCAAAACCGCAATAGTCTTTCTTAATGAAAAACATGCGGTCGTGGTCGACTAACTGTTCTGAAATGTATTTATCTTCTTGTGGCTGCACCGGCGTCCGGTCTCGCCAGGAGGCGCTTTCGCCCTGGTTGCAAATGGAGCTCAATACATCGATGTAACTTTCGCGTGTCAATGCACCGGGACACAAACCGGTGATGCTCAGCGTCGTTTCGAACACATTTCGCAGTTCGTTCACGTGATTGAATTCTTCTTCACGCATTTCATAGTTATATTTGATCGGAATTTTTACTGTAATGAGAAGCACACAATTTCGGACACGAGTGCCGGTTCGCTTCATTGGCGATTCGGTACTTTTTAGAAGGAATTTAGAGCGGTTATAAATTGCGTTACGCAGGATTGCGTCTCGACAATCCATACGCAATACATCCATCCGGTTAATTTTCTGTACGATGTTTGGGCTTGCAACCAGGTCAAACTGAACGATAGTTTTGGCGGGGAAATTGGAAGACAGCAACGTTTGAAGGTTAGTCATCTCCTTGCCGGTTGTCCCGCTTAAGGGACGACATACAAATCCGAAGCCAACATATTTGTTGTCGCACATAAACAAATGATTGGATTCGTCATACGCACGAACAGGACACAAGTCAGAAAAACGTTTCAGGTTCTTGAGTCGCTGAAAAATTAAAGATTCACTCATAATGCCTCCAGGATTCCCAAGAAAGTGTTACTTGTTCTCGATAAAGTTTTTGAGGCCTTGTTTTGGTGAGCCGAGTACGTAGGAGCCGTCATCACGTACAATGAAAGGGATCATGCTGACACCTAGTATCTGAGCCGTAACTTCACGTCGAGCCAGAGCCTGCATATCGCAGTTCTTTACCTGGTCGAATTTCTGAGCGGAATTGCCGCTAATAATTGCGCGGTCTGCGCGGTAGCGGTCGGATGCGCAATACAATTCAATATTTCGCTGCTGGCTTGCCGGGCCCAGAGCTCCGAGCGACAGAACGCTAACGGTGAATTCTTTCGGGTCTAGGTCAGCAAGTGCGGAAAGCGGGGCTGCACAGGCTTCACAACCTGGTGCGGTAAATATCATCACCTTTTTAGGCCCATCGCCCCATACGGCGGGGCGCAAGTCCGCAATATTCAGGTTCAGCTCTTTCATTGGGATGATGCTGGCGTTTTTGGTTATTTCACTCATGGTGGTCAGGGGTTTTTTAGCCCATGTATCATAGAGCGTTCCCTGGATAACAAAGCGGCCATTTGAAGAAAGTAAATTAACTTTCCCATCAATCTCTAATGCGATGATGCCGTTAGTCGGAACGACAAAACGTTTTACTTCCTGCGAATTCTGAGGAATGTTCTTGAACGCTTTTTCATTGAAAATCGTATCGATATTCCCGGTGTTCGTTTTTACTGTATCGGCGAATACAGAAGTTGATGCAGAAAGTGCCACCAAAAGTGCCGCAGTCGCGACATGTTTGATAAAGTTCATAGTAACCGCTCCAAATGAGAGAGGTTTCATTTTCACATATTGATTTATTTTGCCGCAGGAAAAAGGACTGCAAACTGTCCCCAAAAAAAGAGATGTAGTGAAATGTTAATATTGATTTTGATTACTCAATTAATCCAAATAAAAAAGCCACTAAAAAGTGGCTTTTTTTATTCATGCTTTATTATTACTGGAAGCCAACCGCAAATCCTGCACCAGCTCCAACACCACCGGCTGTATCTGCCGACATGCTAAAGCGGACGTTTACTTTTTCGTTGATAGCGTAATTTGCACCGCCCGAAATTGCTCCCTGGTCTCGGTACGCGCCCATTGCCATACCAAAGCCAGAAACGTTATTGAGGAAGGGAATAGACGCGATAGCAATAGCGCTCGCTGAGCCTGCTTTTGCTCTTTTATCATTACGGTCAACCGTCTTTTTAAGGTCAGAGAACTTCTGGTTTGTGTAGCTATTGGCTGAAGCCAGAGTCTGGCGGTCACCGTCAATCCGCGACTGGCGCTCAGTATCGACAAGGATATCAGTTCTGGAGTTGATGACAGCTTCACGGGCATCTGTATGACTGTTTGCACTTAGCAGTGTTTGAGCATCCCCAGTAACCCGGGATGCGCTTTCTGTTGCAATAAGACTATCAGTTCGGGCGTTAATCGACACTTCGCGCTCGTCGGTATAAGTATTAGCATCCGTTGCAGCCTGGTTATTGTCGTTACTGCTACCAGCCCCTGTACCGCTTCCTGTCCCGTTGCCGTCCGTACCGTTATTGTCATTTCCTCCGGTAATAGGTGGCGTTGTGTTAGAACCAGATCCAATGGATGAGAGGTACGAACTGATAGCACTATCGGTGTATGCCTGAAGCGAACTAACCGAATTCATGAGCTGGCCATAGTTCACAGCATCATACCGGCTGGAACCATCTGCTACATTAGTCAGCGTTCTTTGTACCGTTGATGATCCAAACGATACTGTATCTGCGCTATTGGAGATCGAACCGTAACCAATGGCAATACCACCATTGGAAGCCGATGCGTAATTACCAATAACGATTGCGTTATCATCGGAAACAGTATTGTAGTTACCCAGTACGATTGATTCATCTGAATCAGTAATGGTATTAATCGTCCCGATTGTGATGTTGCCGAATTTAAAAGGCACGGAGGGGTCACCAAATGGAGACGCTGTAATATTGTTAAGTGAACCTATTGTCAAAGCATAGGAACCACCACTCAATGTGTTGAATGTGCCGATTATTGAACCTGCATAATTAGTAACAGTGTTTCTTGAACCGAGAATTGCGCCCATACCTACAGTATCCAGATCGTTATAACTACCCATGACCTGTATTGCACTTCCTTTTATCTTGTTGCTATACCCCATTATATCAACGTTAATGCCATAAACGTCATTAGCACTGCCGAAAATATTTAATCCTTGTAAATATGTACCAGTATTGTAATTACCATATACGTTAAAACTGTTTGCATAACTAGACCAACTCAAGCTTGGATCATATGTGTAGTCAAGTGAATCGCCACGGATAATCTAGACACTTCCGAGCCGTTGATAATACTGGTTTTCATATTCTGTCGGTGACATCTGTTCGCTAGAACCATGCCGACGCTTACTGTTATAAAACATTTCGATGTAATCAAAAATATCACTGCGGGCTTCTTCCCGCGTTCCGTAGATCTTTTTCTTTATCCGTTCACGTTTCAACAACTGGAAAAAACTTTCTGCAACCGCATTATCATGGCAGTTACCGCGACGGCTCATGCTGCCCTCCAGGCCGTGTGATTTCAGGAACGACTGCCACTCATGGCTTGTGTACTGACTGCCCTGATCCGAATGAACCAGCACCTGTTTTTCGGGATTACGCCGCCATACAGCCATCAGCAGTGCGTTCAGGACAATGTCCTTTGTCATCCGGGGTTGCATGGACCAGCCGATAATTTTGCGTGAGAACAGATCAACAACAACGGCAAGATACAGCCAGCCTTCGTGGGTCCTGATGTAGGTTATGTCCGTTACCCAACGCTCATCAGGAGCATCCGGATTGAACTGTCGCTGGAGCCTGTTGGGTGACACGATACTGGCCTCGCCTTTACGTGCCCGCGGGCTTCGGTATCCGACCTGAGCCTTTATTCCGACACGTTTCATCAGTCTCCAGACTCTGTTGACTCCGCACTGTTGCCCGCTGTCACGCAGATCCAGATGGATTTTGCGATAACCATAGACGCATCCCGATTCCAGCCAGAACTGTTTAATCTGTCCTGTCAGTCTCAGGTCTGCCTGATGGCGTTGTGAATGCGGCTGCTGAAGCCAGGCGTAAAAACCACTGGGATGAACATCCAGCACCCGACAGAGCAGGCGAACAGGCCAGCAACAGGAGTTGTCACGGATAAAGGCGTACCTCAGTCGGACAGCTTTGCGAAGTACGCCGCGGCTTTTTTTAATATGTCCCGTTCGTCAGTAACCCGCTTCAACTCCTTCTGGAGTCGGCGGATCTCGGCCTGAGCATCTGACTGTTCTTTGTTAGTGGATGAGTCCGGACCGTACTTCTTTATCCAGGCGTAAAGGCTGTGGGTGGTGATATCGAGACGTGTTGCCACGCTGGCAACAGAATAACCGCGATCAACAACCTGTTTGACTGCTTCAGTTTTAAACTCTTCGGGATAACGCTTACCGCTCATGGGCACCTCTCTTTAAGCCATCTTAAATGACTCTGAGGTGTCTGTTAAACCCGTGGCGATTCAAAGTTTATTATTATTACCAGTTATAACGTAGTTTGATAGACCAGTTATAATGTTATAACTACCATTAACGCTTGACGGCCCATCAGGTACTTCGCATTTGTCAGAATGTGTACATTGAGATAGTCCAGTAACACTATTCTCATCACCAATTACAGTAACTTTGTCAATTTGGTGTTCATCAATTGTGTTATCTGCATAGGCAGCGGCACAATGAAGTGCCAGAACAATAGCAATATATAATGACTTTTGTTTCATGTGCTTTACCTTTATCAGTGATGGGTATTAAAAAGACGACCAAGGAATACAGCACATAAAAAAAAGTAGTACCGGTTATACCGGTACTACCGGTCAATTATTTAATGTAACTCCCTTTCTGAGGTGGTTGCGATGTCTCACCCTGGGATTGCGCTGGTACAGCGGCAACCGGTGCAGACATCGGTCTGATAACAGCAGTTGACGTGGCACTATTTCTTGCACCTACCTCCCAACGACGCGGCTCAATCTCGGTATAGACGTAGCCAGGGACGTTAAGGTCACCATCTGCGGTCTCATAGGGGTCAACCAGCACCCGCATGACGATAGATTGTGTTCGGATGGGTTGAGGATCAGCAGCGGTAGCAGGCACAGGGACGTATCGACCACCATCGGCAGTATTCCGTCCACCGTTCTCAGCTGTAGTGCGAAGCCGCTTAACCTCCACAGGCTTTCCCGAAAGTTGGTTTTCAGATGCGGTGTCAATCTGCTCCTGATAATCATCTCCATCGGTCAGGGCATACACATCTCGGACATTCATACATGTGACCGAATTGGGCATTCCCTTGCATCCATATTCATCGTTCTGGCCCAGTAGTGAGCAACCCGACATCGCAAAACCGGCACTAACTAAAAACAATGCCGATACAATTTTCTTCGTCATCATTTCTTGCCCCCAACGGTTTGAGTTTTTGAAGTAACACGTGTGAATTTCAGCATGACCCCTTTTTGCACAATAAAATCAACACTACGGCCTGGATCAATTTCAATTACAGGGAAAAGGTCACCGGCCATTTGCATATAGAAATCGGCAAGGCGATTCAATGCGCCACCTACGCCAGAAACAGCTGCGCCCTGGAGTGCGTCAGAGCTCATAACCTGCTGGTATGGAGTGGAATCGCTGCTATCTCCATCGCGTTTAATACTGATTGTAGGAATGCTCTGGACATTAAAGAGCTGAGACGCTGCCTGTAGGAAGCCTGCGGTCAGGGCTCGCGCCAGGTATTGCCCTTGTTTGGTAACCAATCGACCACGAACGCCTGATTTACCATCTTCACCAACAGCGTATGCTACGAGTGGGGCTTCAAAAACCGCACCGTCATCCCGAATGCACGTAATGACTTCCGACCTGAAATAAGCTCTTCCGGAAGACAAATCACCGAACCCAGCTGCAAGCATTCCGCATTCGCGTATATCTGCCCGGAAACGGTTTGGAAGAATTGCATCCTTTTTCACCCTGGCCAGTGCCGGGTAAGGGTCTTTTCGTGCATCACGAGATGTTGGAGCATCCATCCCCGCAATCAAAACAGTACTTATGATCGACGTTGCAGGAAGGTAGGTCTGGTTCTCGGGGTTATCATCTTCGTCAGCAACGGGGGCGGCTTCAATATCTTCCTGTACAGTGATAATTTCAGGAGTTATCTGGCTTGGAACTGCTTTGCCATCCTTCCCTTTCTGCTGTCGCTGGTTTGCTGCGGGTTCCGGTACGACTGGGGGAGCCGCATCTTCGTATACGCGCTGTAATGTTTTCCCGTTATTGAAACTTCCTGAGTTTCTGGGCGTAACGGAAGGGGCTGATATCTCTTCAGGTTTATATAGAGTTGGGACGTTACGTTGGCCGTTTCCAGCCAGTGGTGTCGCTCCGCGTGGCTGTTGTGAGTAAGGCACAGGGTTAGAGACGGTATCAACGCGTTTCTTAATAGCGGCAACCTCAGCGCCTGATTTTTTCTGGCCGTTCTCCAGATTGCTAAGTCGCTGAGCTGTCTGGTCAGCACCATATTTTTCGGTTAACGCTTTAATCAGTTGGCCTTGATCTTTAATTGTCTTGTCGAGTGCGCGAATTCGCGCCGCAATAGCATTCTGGCTAACCCCATTGGTATCACCGTCGGTAAGGACGCTGGCAATCACTTTTTCTTGTGGCGCACGGCTTCGGGGGCCAGCTGAGTCAGGGATAACCAAGAGCAAAAAAAGTATGGCGAAAGTCGTTACGCCAGCCCATATAACCCATTTTTTATGCTTTGCTGAAATTGAGGCCCATTTCTCTTTTAAAGGGATAAGCATGATTTTACTCCGCGAGTTTAGGGCGCATGGAATCGTTAGCTTGTTCGTTTGGCTGGATGTTGCGGATAACGAAGTAAGCTTCAGTTCGCTGGCCAGGCTGGAGAGTGTTACGACTCCATAATGCTCTTGCTGCAAGCTGAGGGTGGGTGCAGAGTGATTCATCAACCATTACCGTTGATGAACCAGTGTTTTGTGCAACCCCGATGATGACACTGAATTGACTACCCTGAAGATACTGGCCATTACCGAAGGAGTAACGAATCTGATCCTGGTCAGTGCCCGTGCGGAAATTACAGTTTGGGATCCCAACCCCTGAAGATAGATTGCCCAGCGAGTAGCCAGGGGGGATGTCGCCAAGCGCGATAGTTCGCATTATGTTTCGAATGGTCTCGATGTAGTTATCTTTCTGTTCCCATCGTTTGGCTTTAACTTCACTTCCACCAAAGCTGTTATATCCAGCAGGAATGACCCCAGATGCACCGGTGGAATTCAGCTTGCGCGAAAGCATAAGGGAGGCCTGAACAGGCGCAATTTTCTGGGGCACTAACGATACGGAAATCGCAACGCTTTCGTCACCTTTCTCGCTGATATAAAGACTTGCCGGGTTACTGTCAGCAGTTGACACGTAGAGGGCATTATCTTTGACGGTTACGGTCACACCCTCCTGTTTTACCTTCTGAACAACAGGATGTTCGAATGGCGTAACGAGTCGGTTGATCTGGTTAATAGAGATCGGCACGAGGGTATTAACGCCCGGTGTAACGATGTACTCCAACCGAGATGGGATGACCTCTTTAGTCAGTGGAACCGGGCTGGCAATGGCGGCTGGAACTGGTTGAATATTACGGCCATCAATAGCCGGTTCATCACCACCCGCGTTTGTGCCATTTGCTGGTGGCGTGTAGTTGTCAGGGTAAGGGCGTGTTGCCGTACTGAGCATTGCCTGGGTCGTGGACGCTGGTCGAGAGGCGAGCTTCGCAGTAACTTTTGGTTGTGCCTGAGCATCAGGCTGTTCAAACACCATCCCTTGATCAACCGACATTTCCCCCGCAGTTACATGGGCAGCAAATGTGGATGACACGAAAAGCATCAGGATAATTGTGCGTTTACTATTCAACATTTAGCCCCCCGATAAGTGGCAACGCTACGTTCATTTTTAAATTGGCTATTACCAATCAGAAAAATCATTTCGGCACATCCGTTTTGTTTACTGATTGCTGGTTTATAAAAAACTCCGGTTACAGATTTATATCCCCGGTAATACAACTGACGAAATTTTGTTAGGATGTTCTTGCAGCCGAAGATTTCTGGCTTTGACCTTTGTGTTTGTCTTGTTCACTTGGCAGCAGCGGTTTACCACTCTTTATCTCAATGAAGGTAATAATGGGCCGGTAGCCTTTTACGTTAACAGTAATCTCGTAATAGACCGGTGTGGTCGATGGTTTGCCGGTGATACCTTCGAGAGTCTGGTTACCGGTGACATAAAAAGTACCAACTGCTAACGGGTCGGTGATAACCCCGACCGGATTGAAAGAAAGTGAGATGCGGTCGCGTTTAATTTGGTCAATCTGGTCGTCCATTGCTTTCATGACTTTGGTGTAAATTGATGCGTCAAGAAAGGGGCCGATAGAGTTTTTGAGTAGATCTAAAGTAGTAGGGTTAGCATTACCGAAACTGTCAGCAATATATAACGCCCAGGCCTTCATGTAAGAGCTGCTGGCTGCTTTCTCATCCAGCCATGCTGTTTCTGTAAGGTTTGGCGGAATAATGGTGATGGGTTGTGTTTTGGCCAGCAGGGCGTAACCAAGTACAAGGTTCGCCAAAATCATCGAGGCAGCGATTAACTTGAAACTCTTGTTTTCTAACTGAAGTCCAACTAATCCTTTTTTGAAATTATGGATATTCATACAATAAACTCCCGGTCGAAGGATTCAGGTACAAAAGTGCCACCACCGAATGTGACTCCGAATTTCCAGTAACATAGGTGCATAAAATATTTCTCAGAGGCTCGCGACAGAAAACCACCGTATACACGTGAAACAACTACACCCAGAATTATCATCGGTAATAATCGTCCAGTGATAATTCCAACCGCGAGTGCTACGAAAAATGGCATAGCTTCATCGACAGACCAGAAAAATAACTTTGGTGGTTCGTCAATCGAGTGAGAAATATAAACTGGTTCCATGATGACCTCTCATATGAATTTTTTCAGATTAATTGACGACAAAATGCGGCTATTTCTGACCAGAGCCAGCAAGCTGAGCCATCATCTGCATAAGACCAGCGCCATCAACTGCGCCCTGAACAATGGCCGATTTATCTCCATATACAACAATGTTTGTAGGGGTCTTTTGGATACCAAGCTGACCGGCTTCATGAACGTCGTCGGCTATCTTGCTCGACGGCCTGGCAGCATTGATACATTCAAGTAAGCGGTTCGCATCTAAACCAGCTTCGCGGGCGATTTGGTCAAGAGGTGCGCTAAGACCGTGGCCGTCAGATTGGCTGTAGCGGAACAATGCTTTTGATAACTGGAAGAAAGATGGATTTCCACCTTGCTCAACAGCGCACTCCGCAGCTAAAGCCTCAGTTCGGGAAGCCTGCCCGTGAACAGGAACATGTTTGAAGACCATCGCAATATTCCCTTGCGATGAATCCACGAGATCCATAACGATAGGGAAATGTTGTTTGCAGTAGGGACATTCAAAGTCGGAATACTCAATGATATAGAACTGAGCATCCGGGTTTCCGTAAATACGTTCATTGTCTGTTGAGGGTGCATAGGCGGTATCGGGTTTATTGCCAGTCCGGTAACCAACATTAGCTTGTTTCTGGGATTCAGGCTTAAGTCCTGCCGCATTCATGTATTTTGCAAATGCATCCAGTAGCTCGCTTTTGTTGTTGACTACGGGTTGGTGGGTCTCTGCAACAATCGCCAGATCATTCAGGAGTTGTGACTGTTGGTTAATTTGGTAGGTAAAGTACGCCGCAGTGGTTGCCATAATAATGAGCGGAAGACCAAATATAAGAGAGTTAAAAATGTTCTTTTTCATTTGTAGCCTCTTGATTGCTGCAATTGTTCCGGCGTATAGATTTCGTTTGGCTTTTTGACTTCGACCTGAGACGCCTCAGCTGCTTTCTGCTTTTTAAGATATGGCAGTATGATTTCAGCCATGTCTTTGTTCAGGACATCCCGTGACTGGGGGTAGGTAGCAACCGTTATCTTCTGATTGAGGATACGGATTTTTTCTGGGACATCAGAAATTAGTAAATAGCTAATCATCCCTACGGTAAACGTCAGGCAGAGCAGGGCAGAAAGAATAAATGGTTTTGAATTAGTCATGCGTCACCTCGCACAGCTAATTTAACAAACAAGAAATATTGAGGATAAAGAAAAGCACCGCAAATTGAGGTGCTTTTCTGAAGGTTAAATGCGTTTTGGTAGGTTTGAAATAAGTAGAGATGAACCAATCGGAATCATCACAATCATTATGAGTGCTCCGATCATTGGAGGCACAGGTAACGGTATAAAAAGCGATAAAAGAACGCTATAAACACCCCAGCCAATCAATACCATGCTACGACGGTTAAGAAACGGGCTGGCATATCCAAAGTTATATCTTTTTGCCATCCACCGCATTATGCCTGCGAACAAAGATGGCATGATAACAACGGTCATGTACGGCAACCAGTACATGTCCAGTGTTAAACGATACATAATCATGTAAAGCCAATAATTCAGGTTTTCGGCAATATTCTGGAAAAGGCCAATAAAGTACTTCAGAGGCCCGCCGTGGTTAGCCATGTCGCTTGGGGGAAGCTGGTAAAAATCCTTTAGAGCTTTGTCAATCCCCGTATTTACAAATGATTCCGTATAATTGTCCCGCGCCTTTTGCAAAACCATAATGAAATCCTTTTCGCCGATCATCTTGTGGCCCCAGGCTATTTCCTTAAGTGCATTAGACTTGAAATACTCAACAGGGAAGAAGACAGAGATAAAGAGCAGTATCGCCGAGCTCCAGATGATCAGCGTCTTTATAGTCTTTGGCCACTTCTCTTCATTCAGCTTGTCAGACATTCGACCTCCCCAATCCTGGCCTTCCTCCCTGCCTGGATCATTAGTTCGTGAGTAAGCTTCCTCGGTAGGTTTATCCGTGAAGTAATTTCGTGCAGATTTAAAGCAAATTGAAGTTCACGGCTGACGAATAAGCCGAGCTCAATGATATAGATAGCAAGACGTTCCCAGTCATTTAGCTCCTCATCGATGTCCTGATGATAAGCCTTGATGGCTGAGCTCACGGCTGCACCAACACGCTCTTCATGCGCTAGCGTTTTCAACAGAGCCAACATTCGCGCAGTGATGCCATCAACACATGGCCAGATCATGGTTAGCCCGTCATATGAGGCGAGATCATCTTTACGCTTTAATAGATTTTTGGTTTTAATCATAAAGACCCCTATGCGCTAATACGTGATGTTTCACCACGAACTTTCTGTTTTCGTTCGTAGATAGAAAGGAACTTTTTAGCCAATTTCCTGATACTAATTAGCTCTGAATCGTTCTTTGGCATTAAAATGATAGGTACTTTACCTTTAACAATTTTGTTTGCTTGATTAATAGCCATAAATTCTAGGTTTGGTAGCCAACCTAGCAATTGGGACTGGAATAGCTCGCCTTCTTCCTCCATCAAACGCTCCCCGACACTACCGGTAATCTGCTCAGGATCAGCGCCCGCGCTAGAACCATGACCACGCATAATGTATTTAAATTTAGTCGGGGGGACGCGCTTCATAATTGCTTCTTGGGCATCAGGGTCTGGTGTACGCAGCGCCGTAAAGTGGTTGGTATTGGTAACAACCTGCTTCATTTTGGCTTCTGAACCGAGGCGGGCTTCGAAGTCAGATGTTGATTGCGATGAAATAAATAACCGGAAACCAGCACCACGGGTTTTATTCAACATTTTAATGACCTGGTCGTTGATTACCTCTGCTGCTTCATCTATCAGTACCATAACTGAAGCCAAGTCCTGGCCACCAGGTTTCAAAAAGTTGTATACCGTAGAACTGACCGATGTGATATCGGAAAGGAAAATCGAACCCACAGCTGAACCCGTTTCTGCATCTGCAAGTGAATTCAACCCTAAATACAACATACCCCCGGTAGTGATGATATCCTGAATGTTAGAAATTGGACGCATGTCATTCAGTTCGTCTTCATCATTACTGTCAGGGGATAATAGTTCTGACATAAAGCCCTGGGTTAACTGGCTGAGTATAGGCATTACGTTCAAAATCATTTTCTGGAAGTGTTCGCGCTGATGGCCGAACATATCAATCCCCGCCTCAATAGAAGTATCACCTTTCCCTTTATTACCCTTAATATCATTACGATAAATATCAGCACAAATCTCAGCAATTTCTTTCGGGCCTTTAATTTTAGATGAGTATCGTTCAATCTTCGCCTGCAAGATGATGTCAAAATCCGATTCACCTAATGTCTTGTGCCCGAACTTAGTGATTGCCAGAATCAATAGCGATGCTAACGAAGAGATATCAGCGCTTAGTTGTGATTTGATATTACGGAGTGTTGGTTTGATTTCACAAATCTTCATCAACTCAACAACAGTAGTCAATGACATAATACCAAACGATACAAACGGGTCACTCGTACTGTCTGCTCGTTGAATAACCGATGTGATCCTGTTGGCAACTTCACCGGCCTGCGTGTAGTTAGTAATAGGAGAAATTCGAGCTGACTTCTCAGGATGAGCTAAAGAAACATAATTATATTTTGACGACCGATCTACCAATTCGAGACAAAACTTCATCCATTCTGCGAGCTCTTCGTCATTTTTTGGATCTATGAGAATAAGCGGTTGTTTTTTTAGTGCAGCTTGAAGAATAAGCAGTTTGAAATATGTTGTTTTACCTGAACCGGTTGTACCAGTTACCAGAGTATGCAATGTTAAAAGCTCTTCCGAAATACCGACCCATTCGGTTTTCTTACCAAGCGCATGTATCCAACCGAGACCCATGAAATTTTTTGGCGGCTTAGCTATAAATTTCTTGATATCACGTTTTATCAGCTCTGAAGCCAGTTGCCCTTCATTTTGCCCCCACTCAAAGCCCTTGCCGATTAGATAACTTTCAGGCTCACGAATCATCTGTTTTATAAATGATTTCATGTCCATGACGAGCGGTTTAGGTTTGCGTTTGAGTCGACGCTTATGAGTGTATATATCCCATGCCGCAGGGAGACTACGTATGCCATACGCGGCTTGTACGGCAACAGAAAGATAGCAGGGCAGTGATGGCATATTAAAAAGTGTATTAACCCCGATAGTGGCGGCTATGCCAGCTGTCCAGCCAAGAAGCTCAAGACCTTCAAAATTGGTGCGCCAACGTAAGTTATATTTCCACTCACTCATCTTTATCCACCATTTGATTATGCATTCTTTCACTATTAGGAAGAATGTAGTCAACACCGGTCTTTGAATAGAAATCAAAGTGCATAAGCATAATTTTTTGCAATTGAGTAATATCAATGCCGAGTTCATCTGCAATACGTCGCTTTAAGGCAACGCTTATGGCAATAACAGGCTCTCCAGAATAGGTTCGCTTCAACATACCTTTTGAAATCATCTCATTACATAAATCTGTAATGTCGTAATCTTTATCTGAAACATCAGTTAAAGCAGAGTAAAGCAGATGGTTAAACTTCCCGTCCATCAGCAAGTCGATATCATTATTAAGTTCTTTTCTGAGATAAAAGCACTTCTGAGTACGGTGAAAATAATACTGGGCTGGAGCTTCCATAAACCTTTGCCATAACCAGTTCGAGTCCTGAAGTAGCGAAAAATTACGTTCGTCAAAATCTTTATCAACAGTAATGATTAAGTGGCCTGATTCAATAAATAGGTCGTTTGCGTGGTCGGCAACATATTTAACGAGAAATTCTTTTGCAGCTTCAAGACCAGATACGTATAGCTGGCTGAATTTATCGTAAAAATTAACATTAGCCGGTACGTTGTCTGATGTATCCGCATGAGCCGAGTAACCATAATCGTTATCAGCTTTCACGTCATCCTGCCACATGGAATCATAATCTTGGTATATTGAATAATCATCTATTACCTCACCAGACTGTATGCCGGTGTCGGCAGCATCCTGGTGCAGCTGAATTTCCTTTATTGCCTGCCGGGTAGGTGAGCGCGTGGGCTGATCGATTTCATCGCCTGAAGTTGGTTCGTTGCTATTATACGTGTTGATGATTGAATGAAACTCAAGAGTTTCGTTCAGAGTTTTATGGTTTGGTTCTTTTGTAAATGAACCGGGTGCAGAGAACTCAATTTCTGTTTGTGCTGATGCCAGGGTTTCTTTGAGCGAAAGTCGGCGTTTGGGTTCATTACTCTCCGGTACTGGCTTTGGTTCATTAGCTTTGAGCTCATTTGGCTCACCGCTGACCACCGGCTCAGTTGTTGGTGAATTAGCGCCATCCTGACAGTCATTTGGATTTTTGGGACTGGTATGTCTTTCCTTAACACGATTGTAGTCTTCATCAGAAAGCAAATTGAGCTTATGCAACAGTTCGTGGGCGTTTTCCGGCGTAACCTGTCGGTTTCCAAAAATACTCGCCAGTGGCGATTCCTGTTCTTCATCAATGATTGTCCCACCCTGTAAAACTGAGGGATCGACTTCCTTCGGTATCCCGGCTGACGGAACAGGTTTCTGTCCAATGTAGGGTTCGCTTTCGACAAGTTTCGGCTGGTTTGGCCTCCCGGTCAGGTATTCCACCCATTTCCCTTCGATACGGATGCGGCTGCTGCATGGTAGAGGGTCAACAGTATCGACAAATAGTACTTCTGGAGATATCAGAAGGATGCAGCTCAGCGCCACTTTAGGGTCTTTGCTTTCTCTTGAGCTTTTATCATTCAAAATATGAGGGGCAATACGCCAGTATGCCGTGTCATCGTCCTGGTGAACGTTTGGTCGACAGAGATGATAACTCAGCATCAGGTCAGCCAGACTGTTCTGGGTTTGTGGAATAACAGAGCCGGAGTTCCTGACAGTCTCAATAATATCCTTGACCGCAACACCCCAGACGATGAATACGCCATAGGTAGTCACCCATACAGGGCTTCCTGGCTTGTTCGGGATCCAATCACCTTTTTTCAATCTATGGCGCATGGCATCAACAACCCGCTGAACCGCAGGTACGCCTGACTGGCTTGCACGAATCGCATCACCGGCGTATTGCCGCATATCATAGTTAACGGATGCTGAATCTGCGGCCTTAATGGTAGTGAGAATTTTGTTTTTGACGTCCTGACCACTAAGCTTTTCTGCATTGAGCTGCGCACTGGCATTCAGTGCCCGGGTCAGTTCATTGAAAATATCATTCCCGCCGTTGAGCAAGTAAACATGCATTTCTTTTGGCATGATCATCAACAGCATATTGCTCGTGCTGGAGGTGTGCTGACGGTGACGGCCTGGTTTCCATACAAGATAGTATCTTTTTACGTTGTTCTCTTTTGCCCAGATATGGATTGGTTCATGGCCTGGTGGCCAGTGAATTTTCCCGTCTTCGTTCCATACTTCAAAATCGGTAAATGGTTTCCCGAGGTCATGAAGTAGCCCACCAGCTGCAACTGCAAGTCGCCATGCTAATGCCCGATTTGATTTATGTACGGGAACCGCCATTGAATCGAACTCAATGTTTTTAGAACGCCGGATACACTGGAAACACACTTCTAATGAATGACGTAACAAACCGGTTGCAGCACGGTGGTGATGGTTTTCAGATGCAGGGAAGAGATGAACAAAGTTAGCGAAATTTACCAGCATTGGAAGAATAAGCTGATTGAACTCAGAGTCCCTTATATCCAGCTCTCGTTTAATCGCCATCACAAGCGGTTTCTGGTAATGACGTAATACGTACTCACCCGGTACTTGAGCCGGGAATCCGATTTCGCTTGCCGGATAGCGCATATTATCTCGTGAAGAAATGAGTTTTCCGATTTCTTCATCTACTGACGTATCGATTTCGTCACCGAATAGATCAGTGGTAGCCTTTTTGTTATCAGGCGAAAAGATATTCAGAACATTTTTAATGAGTCTCAGCATTAAAATATTTCTCCGGTTAAGTACCTTGTAAGTTAACTGATTGAGAGAAAATTCGTGCTGAAAAATGACGACGTTTTGTCTTCATAAAACATAACGTCAAGGGCAGGAAATTAAGATAATGACGTTGCTATCCAATTGGAGACTAAGCGATGAAATTGGCTAATAAAATTGTTTATCCCCTGCTGGTGGTTATTACCGGCGTAATCACCAGCGGTTGCAGTGGGTCAGGTAAACCTCAACGTACTTACCTCGACGAAACGCGCAATCTTCCGGCCAGGGCCGAGTACCCTTACCAGTATCAGTACTCAGAATCCTGGCGTAGTACTGAACGCGGTGGCGCGGCGATACGTTACCCAGGGTATGAGCACACGCTCGTGAGTCCGTATGCAATCAATGACCCATCAGGGAAGCGATATGTGGCTCATGACAATTACACCCAGGTCTTGCTCACTTCAGTGGCTAATACAAAGTATGCCAATGGGCCGCGTGGCACGTTCACCCAGACCCCAGCATTTTGCGGGGAAAATACCTTTCTCCTTCCTAATAACACACAGAACGCCAGCAGGGCCGAATACCTCCGCATCAAAGATAAATACTGCTCAACACCTGGTTATCGGTTAAGTGCCCACGAATTAAGTGTGCTTTCCAGTGGAGAACCGGAAGAGCTGCGGAAATATCGAATTCAGATGCAGATCGATAACCAACAACCTAAGTCCTAATCCATCTAAAACGCGAGGGTACAATGGATAAGCAGAGAAACGAAAAGTGCAGTTCTGGAAATAAATCGGTTTTTGCCTGGGCCGGGGGAATCGTTGTTGTAATCGGAATGATCTGGTTGATGGTAATTAGTTTTATCACGTACAAGACCCAGGTGATGACCAATCAACTGCTGGATAAAATGAGCACATCGCTGGCCACGAATCCCGTGGCTCAATCGGGAGCAAAGGGAAATCTTCAGGATGAAGTAAAAGATGCTCTCAAGTCTATCGCCGACCAAAAGCTCGCTGAAGAACGAAAGGCACTCTATAAAGGCTGGGACAAAGCAAATAAAAATACTGATGGCCGTTATATCTATGGCGAGCCGGGCGCTCGGTTTTCGCTGATCAACTATGAAGATCTGGAGTGTCCATTCTGTAAGCGCTTCAAAGAAACACCGAAGTATATCGTTGATACCGCGACAGCCGGGGCCGTAAACTGGGAGTGGCGTCACTACCCAATGTCATTCCATGAGCCGGTTGCATCGAAGGCCGCAGCTGTTGCTGAGTGTATTGCGGAGCAGAAAGGGCCGAGTGCTTTCTGGGCCGTTACTGATTACTGGTTTAACCATACTGAAACGAACGGTAAAGGTTTTAAGGATGCGGACAGTATCCCAGCACTGTTTGAGGTAGACCAGGCGAAGTATGATACCTGTATGGGCAGTACTGAAGTGATTAAGCGCATTAAGCAGGATATGGAGGCCGGTTCAGCTGCCGGTGTTGATGGTACACCAACAACGATTGTGCGAGATAATGTCACCGGTAAAGAAGTGTCTGTTGTAGGCGCACAACCCTTCTCAAAATTCGTAGAAGTGATCCAGGCTATGGTTACCGATTCTCAGAAAGACACATCGGGCGAAACCTCACCGTCCCAACCAGAAAAATAGAAATAAATAAGAGCCCTGAATTAAACCAGGGCTCTTTTTTCAAATTATCACCACTGAAACATTTCGTTCAATACGACTTCGGTATTCCTCTAATAGCTCCATTAACGAAGTATTGATGTTTACTGATTTCTTCGTTCTGGTGATGGTTACGTACAGCAGATTTAACTCATCAATTATTACTTCCCGGGGCTTCTTCATCACAACTGCTTCTATAATGGATGGAAAGTCGTCATTGATAATGACATGGTCAAATTCCTTTCCCTTCGATGTGTGGGCCGTGGTAACGAGTAGGTCAGCTTCCTTTTCTGATTTGGCTTCATTCATCCTCATGGTCTCAACCATTCCGGGGATATCGTCATACACTTCCATTAGCTTAATCGCCCGCACCATGTCCACGTCCTTAGTGGTTTCTGCGATCTCATAAAAATTTGCCCAGTTACCGTATTCCGTAGCGATACGGTTATTTTTAATAGCGGCAATGTTGCCTGTTTTCAGCGCGTGTAAATCAAGGAGCTCATCGAGACGGTATTTGGATATACCTCCGTTCCACATCACCCGCTTACCCCACATAATCGCCTCGTAGGCAGATTGTATGACTCCCATGTAGGTACGGCTGATGATGGCGTAAAACTTTTGATCCAGTATCGCTGATGGTTCAACGATAGCATCAAGACTACCCAGGCCTACCAGGGGGAAAGTTTCTCCCTTCATCGACAGCACAACGTTGGCCAGGGCAGCAACTAGAGGCCCAAACCGGAAGGATTTAGTCAGGCGCATAACCTGAGCCCCGTGGCCCTCAACTACCTCAAGAGCGTTTTCTGCGCCGCGCCACCGGTTAATCACCTGGTGCTGGTCGCCGACAAAGACTTTGCAGCAGTTGTTTCTCAGAACGATATCGATCGTTACCGGATTTGCATCCTGCGATTCGTCGAAGAGAATAACATTGTAGAACTGGTCAAGGGCTGGGTTCGATAACTGGAACAACTTGAGGATGGTATTCGGTGAGCAATAGGCATCGTTGAGCGGGTCAGATTGCATTTGCCATGTACGTTTTGCTGCACGTAGCGCTTGATCCAGCTTGCTTTGAGATATTTTATCGGCCTTACTTAAATCTTTAAGTACGTGTTCGGCGGTAATATCGTGTTCATCTGAATTCATAAAATGGGTAAGCCCGTTTATTGCAAGCTTAACCACTCTCCAGTCCTCTTCATCCATCATAGTACGGTATTCGCTCACGGATATAAATTGTCTGTATTTATGAGCAAAGTGCTTGTAGCGAGCTGCGGCTAAACCATGAGATGTTTTACACTCGACGTTTTTGGGAAATTTCTTTTTTGCATCGTCCTTAATCGCTTTATTAAAGACGATATAGAGTATTTTGAGTGAAGGGTTTGCGTCTGCGAATTCTTTTAGTGTAAAGGTCTTACCAGATCCCGCGTATGCCTGTACTGAAACAATACTGCCAGGCGTGGGTTTGAAGCCTATGATCACGTTCTGTTCATCAGTTACCGGCATCAGAATTACCTTTATGTTAGATTTCGTTTAATAGTACCTTTTAGCTCGCAGCGGATGATTTAAAAATGGGGTCGAATTGTACCCATTTCTTTGATTACAAATTTATCTGTTTATGGGTAATACAATAATATAGAGCCATCAAACTATTAATGCGGCCCCTCAACAGGAGGTAACTTATGTTTTATTTATCATCCTTTGTCTGGATGTCAATCTGGAGTCTGATTTCGATTTATGTTTATCGCAAAGATAAAAAAGCTGCGACTGCTGGTGAGTACCGCGTGGATGAATTGACGCTGGATGCGCTCATTGTGCTCGGAGGTTGGCCCGGTTGTTTCATCGCTCAACGGATGTTTAAACACAAAACGCGCAGTGCTTACCAACGTCGGTTCCGGGTCATTGTAGCGGTCTGGATAGTTCTTTACATTGGATTATGGAATTTTCTATGGGCGGGAAATAAAATATAAAGATGTAAAAAAACCGGCCTGAGCCGGTTTTTTTTACATCCATGTCGACTACATGAATGTCGGTAACGTGGTTTGCACCGCATGGGATGCGGCCATCATGCCATTGATAATGTCCGGGGAGTAGTACAGGGAGATCGCACCACCAACAGCAACCGCCAGTGACATCAGACTCTGACGTACAACGGCAGCTGCGAGACCCACCAGAACGATAAGACCGATCAGTACCTTACCCAGAGAACCCTGCATGTAATCAGAGATTTTGATCCATACATCGTCAAAACCTTCCTGGGTCGAACCAGATGCGTGAGCGGTAACAATGGCCAGAATCAGAATGCCGGTGATCACCAGCGGGGTTTTAAACTTCTCGAATTTGATAGCGTTCATTTAAACATCCTTAATAACGAGTTTTAATAATTTCGATCTTTGGATGTTCTCCAGCTATTTAACGGGTTTGAGCTGAGAACCGTTTTAATATAAATATTATTTGGTTTAATTTCCTGAATAAAGCGAGGCGTTATACATTAGCAATGTGAGATATAAGGTGACATTTATCCGTGTCTGTCAAAATACCTGTAATTCTTAATGAAAACTTCTTTTAGAGTAAGAATACCAACTTTTCGAGTGTCCCATTTAAACGAGGTTGATATGTTGAAATCAGAGGTATTGTTTGGTTCACTGACATCATTGGCATTATTGTTTTTCTTAAATACAGCTCAAGCTGATAGCCCAACAGAGGTGATGCTACCATCTGAAGGTGTGAGAGTCGTTGTCGGATTTTCGCCTGAAGGGTCTGCACAGAAAGCCATACTGGATCTGATCAATTCAGCTCAGCAGGAAATCCGTATGGGGGCATACTCATTTACGTCACCCGTAATTGCGAAAGCATTAGTTAATGCCCACCGAAGGGGTGTAGATGTCAGGATCGTAGTCGACAAAGAACAAAATAAAAACCGATATGCCGTTTCCACTATGAATGCCGTGGCTAACGCGGGTATCCCGTTACGGACGAATGATCAATTTCTTCTGCACCATGATAAGTATTTGTGCATCGACCGGGTATCTGTTGAGACCGGGAGTTTTAATTATTCCAGTTCAGCTATGAAAAATAGTGAAAATAGCATCGTTCTCTATAATGTCCCGGATGTCACAGCGCAGTATCTGGCCCACTGGGAATCGCGTTGGGCTGGTGGGGAGGATTACAAACCTAATTATTGAATTACTTTCAGGGTTCAGGGTGAACCCTGTTTTTCTCATTTCAGAAATACGTGAAGTTCGTCCATATCAAGGTCGTTATAAAATGAACGCCATCCTTTACGGGCTAAATTCGGATGCAGCAGTTTTATGTTGCTTAATGGCATCATGCTGCTTAGCCCCATTTTAATAAAGTATTCATACACCTGGCGGCTGTACCGGTCAAAATCGGTAAGCGGTCTTGACAGAAGGTATGCTGCTTCGGACATAGTCAATCCCTGTATATGCAACCTGTACCCCAGCAGGCGGCTGCATGTATCGCGCATAACACCGCGTGTGAGAGGGAATAACTCATCACTTACAAGATGCTCAGGTAAGTGAGTTCTGGGGCACTGAACGGGATTTATACCCCGGATATAGCACTCATCATTCTCAAGGATACAAAACTGGGGTTCCGGGCCGGATAATGGCTTACCAAGAAAGCCACAAGGATCGAGCACTCCACCTCCGTTAAGTGCTATCCAGCCATACTGCGTTTCAGTTATCTGGTATATCCCACGATCTCCTGGATTGATGCGTTCTTTGACCATTTTTCGACGTGTCCCTATAGTGGCCGTTCCTGCAATCACGCCCTGGTCTACCAGGGCTCGGCATACGATGTAGGATTTCGACTCTGACCATTCATTCCAGGGAAAACCAATTTGGTAACTGGTGGAAACCAGCCTTAAGCCGTCGATGCATGAATCTGTCATGTAACTCCTCCCGAAAAAAAAGCGCACCAAAGATGCGCTCGTAATTTCAAATCAACAGTCAGGCTTTGGATTTTTTGGCCAGCTTGTCCGTTTGTTTAGAAAGTTCCTTTTTCGTGAATTTGAGGGAATCGGTTCGTTTATCAGGATCACCGACTGCCTGAAGAATCAATGAGTAGGAGTTATCGCCATTGAGTACAAAGAGGTCGGTTGCCTGCGACCAAGCCCCCTTATTCTCTGACCGCTGTACCCGCAGAATATTTCCTGGGAGGAGTGAGACTGACCAACCTTTTGTATCAGAAAGGTACACGTTGACCTTACCTTTCGATGGCAACAGGAATACTTTTGAGGAAAAGGTAGAATAAACGAATACCGTGTTTTGTCCCTGCGAGTTGTATTCAACCGATTTAAAGTGACCACTATAGTCCAGGTCAGCACCAGTAAGGGTATTCTTCTCCTGAACTACAAATTGTTGGGCTGTATAGCCTTCTGATGCAGCTTTATATTCAGACGTAGCCGCAGTGTTAGCGGGTTCTGTATAACCGAACTCAGCGGGGTCAATTTGATGGCCAGAAGTATCTTTGGCGGTGTTTTCAACGCCTACAACTTGTCGTTGAGAAGGCGATGGAGGTGTTAGAACCGGGTTAATCTGCGCCACAGCGTGTTGATTTGGTTCTGCCGGAGTAGGAGCAGGAACTGGTGTTTCACTAGTGGCCCCAGAAAGTGCTTTTTTTGCAATTTCCTGGGCAGGAGTTATCTCAACAGTTCCAGGTTGTTCTGCGTTTTGTGAAACTTCACTACCGTCAGTAAATCCAGGTTCAGCCTTAATTGAGTCAATCAATGACTGCGTAGCAGGGGCCGACTTGGATACAACTGGTGAATTTGCATCCGGGTTAGCTGGTGGTGTGGTTGTGGCCATTTTTAGCATCTGATCGCCAAGGTTATCAGACGATGCAGGTGAAACACCGGCGCTATCTTGCTTTGTGACAGCAGGTTCACTTTTGTCTTCATCAGGAGTGACTGATGCTGGTTCCTGTTCATTATTTGCGACAGGAAGTGTCAGTGTTGGCTGAGGCCCAGTATCACCGGTATCAAGGTCATCGTCATCCGCATCGATAGCATGTTGTTTTGCAATATCCGGGTTAACGCTAATCCCGCTCTTTGCAACTTCGACGATAGATAGGTTCGGTTCTTTGTCTGGCTTACCATGCATTGAAATAAATGCGCCTAACGTGCCTGCCGCAAAGAGACCGGCAACCAGGATACACAAGGTTTTTTTAGAAATTCGCATCTTAACGCTGGGATTTTCATCTCCAGCATTCTGCGCTGCGCGTTCACGTAATTTCTCCTGGCCGTATTCAGCACTTGTGCCACGTTTTTCACTCGTCATTGAAAACCTCGTTGATCACTATTCGTTCTGGCCGAAGCCCCAACTCACGGTGTATATGAAAGTGAGCATGATATGGAAAGCCCCATAATCGCGTGAGACGGTTGCCCCGGAAATGATTAGGAAAATATGCTCTCGCGATAATAAACGGATTATATCTTGAGGGAGGAAGCTCTCGAAATTTTGCGGCCAGAAAACGACCGCAAAATGAGATGGTTTTCTTGAAGATTGATTTCTAGTAGTTACGGGTTCCCTTGCAAATGGGATAAACCGAACAACCATAGAAATAAGTACCGTTCGACATTCTTCTAACCATTTTGCTATGGCAGCGGGGACAGTTAGGTATGGCATTCGGATCGTTTATTTCATTCTCACCAGGAACAACATTAATTATCTCAGGGGGAGGGGTGGGGATGTCTTTATCTTTGATGATTTTCAGAAGTCTGGAACCATCGATAAGTGATAATGTTCCTTTAACGTTTGCGCTGAGAGCGAATGTCCATGCATCCTGAGTGAAGAACCCGGAGGTTATGATATAGCCCCGCTCATATGCATCGGCTTGCACCACACCATAAATTTCACGGACTACTGATACACCAACCTTGCTGGTTTTCCACAGTTTGCACTGTACCATTTCGCGGTGGCCACCTTTATGCAGCAGAATGTCGACTCCGCCGTCAGCTCCTGTATTGGTCAGAGTGGCCTTGTAGCCGTTGAGCTCGAAATGCAGTCTTATAATCTTTTCAAATTGCTCCCACGACATATTCGAGAGGATATTTTGAGCATCATTTGCATCCTGAATAGAAGAGTAAATTCGCCGTACTTCAGCAAGTTGAACAGTTTTAAGCAATGTTCCTACAAACATCATTATCGCAAAGGTTAAAGATGTGCCACGAAGGATGTCGGGGAGTATATTGCTTACACCCACAGCAAAGCGAGTCATTACGAGGGCAAGGTTATCAGTGCTGCTTGCAATAAACTGGTAATACAAATCGCCTGGTATGTACACATAATTAGTCAGAGAAAGAATATATAACAAGCATGAGATCGGGAATCCGATATACCATCGGAATAAATAGGTTTTCTGGCTAGCTCCACTGTTTCTCCATGACTGGATATTAAAAATCACGCCGGAGACTTCCCTACCTGTACGGGTCAGGGTCATCTGGAGAGATAATTGCGTAATAAAGAGGCCCGCAATGACTAACGGGCCATCATGGAGAAAGTATAAGACTAATGACGTTACAAGAAAAAAGCACCACTGGAATTTGGCACTTCGGGACATTCCTTTTGCTGCCAATTTTCTGAAAACCATATGGTCACCATTCATTCAGAATTAATTCTAAGGAAGGTGCGCCTCAGTATCCCATTACAGTTATCAATGATTACATCGTATGCCATGACTGATAAACAGATCAGGGCAAATGTATAAACGATGATTTCTTCAACATATGGATAATCAGGGTATATCGCACCTAAATAGATTGCTGACAGTACAAGATACCCACTCCACAATCGGAACAAACGTGGTCTTACTAACAACCATGTGAGTAACGCCAGAACCACTAAGTTCGCAATGCCAATGGCGTTGATCGTCTTTATGGAAGTGATTGGTACAAAGTACAGGACGCAATAAACACTACATATCAGAATCACAATGGCGTAAATCAGAACACGCTGGAGTAGAGAGTTCATGGTTTCCTCATACACGTTAATGGCCTTTATAACAGGATACCACCGTGTTGTGATTGACGAAGCAAAACAGTGTAATTAGTTAATCTTTCTCATCTCCCTCACAAGCAATTTGGCTCGGCATCCAGTAAGGATGATTTGAAGTCTTGACGTAACTGAACACCATTCTGCATGGAACGCTCGTTAAGTTCGCAACTATCATGCTTCTGTCACTGTTTTCAAGGAATTCAGCCCCAGAAAGCTCATTTTCATTCCATAGACCAGCATTCGAAAGGGTTACCATCGCATCTGGTAGGGGATTTATGTCCTTAGTTGACGGAGCTGGTAATGTATCCCGACTACCACAACCCAGGGTAAGGAAGCATAAAAGAACAATCGTTATAGATTTCATCCTCTCTTCCTCATTTTGGTGTTGTGCGTATTAAAGAGGTCGATGGCTTCAGTTCCCGTGATAGGTAACCAGTAAGGGGGAATGGCCGGAGTCTCATAAAATGGAATTCTCCCGCAGCCTACAACGGGTAAGGAACAAACAAAAAGAATTTCGTCGAGCTGGTTTTCAAGTGCCCACAACTGGCTGTACCCAACTAATCCATTTAATTTTGCTTCATGGTGAATATTCAGAATCAAAAATACTGCTTTCGCAAAACCGAATGGTGGGTTACCAAAGCGGATGGGATCAATACCCAGCGATGTCAATGCAGCTTTCGATATACCATTAAACTTATTGAATAGCGCAGAGCCATGCTCATGGTCTGTTCTTAGGGCAAACGGAATAGTATTGTCGGGGCTAATTAAGCATTGCTCTTTGAATTGACGGAAACCAGACACCCGCTGGATATGACATTCGACTGAACGTAGAAACAAATCTGGCACACAAAAATCATGAGCAGTAAAACCTTCGAATCCCTCATCGTTACAGAGCTGGTTTGTTAACCTGAACCACAATTGGTAGGCAGACAGCACCTCCTCGTAAGTGTTTCTGACCTTCATATCATCGGTTCTGTAAAAGGTTTCGATCATCATGACTGATTACCTTTGATGCGGCTGCTGTCGTTGTTTAATAGAACGGTCTCCTGAATCGCCACGCGCCAGAAAGCCTAAATTGACTATCTTGAAATTCACTCTCCCTACGAGACTATCGTGATGGATGAGACCTCTGAGGTTTTTGGGTGTACCAGGGGGATTGTCCCAGTAACGGGAATCAAGCGAGTGGTCTCGGTTGTCACCGACCATAAAGTAATATCCTTCGGGAATAATCCATTTTTTACCCGTTTGTACATAGCCGATACGGTTATCGGTCTCGAAGATATAACTTTGACCGGCAGTGTCGGTCTCTGCCTGGTATTGAGTTGTAAAACCATCTTTTTTAATCAGGCTACCGTTTTGTTTACCGTTTATCGAGAAGACTTTATCTTCGTTGTATGTGACGGTATCGCCAGGAATACCCAATACGCGTTTGACGTAGTAAACCCCAGGAACGGATGGAGCGTTAAAAACGAGTACGTCCCCACGCTGAACAGCGCGATGATCGAATAAACCTCCTACACGCTGAGCAATAACCAAATCTCCAGGTTTTATAGTTGGTGACATAGATTCTGTCGGGATCAGGAATACTCCGCCCAGAAACTGAAAGGACAGAATAACTGCCAGCGATAAGGAGGAGGAAACTATCAACCAATGCTTTGGACGACGAGACCTTAACAGCTGGTAAGCGAGATAAAGCACAGAGATGATAAAAACAAAAATTAACGGTTTCATGGTGTCATATACCACGCTGAATTACTTTTGCGTATTTGGAGAGTGATTTAGCCAAAGACAGGTACACATAACAGGTGAAAAGGTAAACAAAATGGATGCTGGTGGTTTTTCTGGCTAAAGTGAAAAATTGGTTCGCCTGGCCACCGGCTAATGAGTACTGGAGCTGAACTGTAGGTTTTTCTGTAGAGACATTAAAACTTCTAGCTTTAATGTAAATTAACGGCTTGAAAAATGTTTTATAACCCACACGTGCATCTATTGTGCATATGATAATGGCTACCGCTAAAGGCACATAGAATGGAATGATTGCGTGGAACCAGCTCCATAATGACCAAACCAGAACTGAATCCTGTAACAGTCTGGCAATAGAGCTGGCCTGCGTTCTGCCCGCAACCACCATAATGGGTATAAATTTAACCATGCAATCCACCATAGCTATGTTTGATTACTCCATCTTATAGACAGACAAATTTTCTCCGACTTTTTTTGAAAGCAAAACGACCCCGAAAAACAGACGCAAAGTGGTCAGTAATTTCGTGAGTTGAAAAGAACATGGTAGATTTTTTCTATCGAAATTTGCGGAGAATGGAAATGAGCAGTGATGCCATTAAGATGGTAGAAGCCTTTGTCAAAGACCCATTGAGCTACGATAGATTCGGGCCAGGCTTATTTCAAATCAGAAATGTGTCCTCAACATCAATGGGCATGAAATGTCTATCGATGAAGCAGTTAAGATGAGTGATATTGAAAAGGGGCTCTTAGGTGAAATTTACGAGCTTATCGACGCAATGACCAAAGCGGAAGCCAATTTCTCACCGGGAAAAAAGAATCTTTTTCGTCGGGTGTTCGATTATTTAACCGGTTCGGAAATTTTGCGGAAAGTCCAGTTAGATATTTATAGCAAAGTAGTCATGAAACTATGTGAACGCATACCAGATCATTTCAAAATGCTAACCTCTCATGCTGAGATCACAAAAGATCTGGAGGCAATCTATGCGCAAGATATTCATCAACTGGAGATTTTCATAGATGCTGTCGAGTCATATCTGAAAGATAAGAACGAGTGTGACTACAATGTCACAAGCAATGAGTATATGGCAATTAACAGGCTACGGATCAGAATTAACAACTTTCAGGGTGTACTGGTTGGTTTAAAACTAAGCCGGGTACAAGCGCAAATGAGCTATGAAACAGCTATCGATGTTAAAGATAGCCTAAGAGATATTAATGATAATTTGTTGCCTATGTGGGAGGGGCAGGTGAAGAGCATTAGTGCCAATGGTGTGTGTAATGGCATTGATGAAGTGGCACATGAAAAATTCAAGAAACTTGTCAACAAATTAAATAAGAACATAAGGTGAGATAAAATGAAAAACATTAATAGTATTATTGATGTGTCAGATGTCAAAGTGGCTAAGGAATTCGACAAATATGCTGTTGATGTAAGCATGGAATCATCAATAAAAGATGCAGTCAGATCTTTCCAGATTGGTGATATTGATGCCGCGCATAACTTTGGACGATTGGAGGACACTACTGATATTAATTATCTTGATAACCTCCTTCTCAGCGTCAGCTCATCATCTCAGGGCAAGAAGGGTGAGACTCTGAATGAGATTGTTGCACTGGCTCGTGAAGTCAGTAATGCAGTCGAACCAAGTTATCTTCAAAAGAAACTGTCACGGATACCGTATGTTGGGCCTTTCATAATGAAAGCCATCGGCATTCATTTTAGTGCAATGTCAAGATTTGATTCAGTTAAAGGACAAATCGATATTTTAACTTCGGATATAGAAAGCATATCTGAAGGGTTGTTTGAAATGAATAAAAATATTGATGGAATGTATGAGCAAGCCTTAACGAGTGTAAAAAGTACAGGGGTTAACATTGTAGCTGCTTATTACCTTCTGGAGAAGTTACAAACAGTTCAGGTTTCTATTCGTAAGGAACTAAAAACTCAACCTGATAATACCATGCTGAGCATGGAAGCAATGAATATCGAACATCAAATCGCCCTCATAACCAAACGTCGAAATGACATGATCACAGAACAACAAAAAGCATTTGAAGACCTGAAGATGATGAAAATGATGAAGTTCAATAACCTTTCGATGGTAGACCAGTTTGAAACTATTATTAAAGTAACGATACCATCTTCTAAACGTAGCCATCTTATAATTGACCAGGCCGAAAGAAGTGACAAAAGCTCATTACTGATTCAGGCAATTGGTGATTCTGTAAATCAACAAGCCAGACGTCAAGCTTTGTTGGTAAAAGAGAGTAGTATCCGTGTAGCAAAAACAGCTAATCGTACAGTGTATGATGTTGAGACAATTGATTACATATCAAATCAGATCAATGAGGCCGGACGAGAAATTAAAAAAATCCACGACCGTGCCAAAACACAACATGTCCAGCTTGAAACACGCGCAGCGCAATGGAAGGAGAAACGTTTTATGATTGCGCAGGAACTGTCTTCTAAATAATGACTACAAATTTGTAGGAGGTTCTATGGCAAAAATCAGGCAAAGCAATCCATTTGATGAGGTAGAAAGGGTAATAAGATGTAAGCGCGATAGAATTATTTATCTTTCGATAGCTTTATCCTTACTCTTTGCCGTTATATTGCTCATATTGTGGTTTTGTATTCCAACGGATATTTCTATAGATGGACAGGTTGCCCAGGTTTCAACTGATATTAGTAAGGTTCTGAGTGCTAATGGATTTGGTGTGGTTACTTCAGATATCTTTGAATCACTTGGTTCCGACATGGCTCTATACGCCAGTGTAATAACATCATTGATAACCATGTTTGCAATTGCATGGTCACTGATTAAAGGTGATGGTTTCAATATCGAATTGTTCTTCGCCCTTGTAGTTGTAACCACCGGCTTTTCAGTTTTTCGAACGCTTTATGATTCCGAGTCTGATAGGTACACGTATTACTCTGAAAAAGTAAGCTCTGCTATGGAAGGTGCGAACAAGTTCCTGATATGAGATCATCATATTCATCCGGAGCGCATCCCAGAGGGACATCATGAGCCATCAACTCACCTTCGCCGATAGTGAATTCAGCACTAAGCGCCGTCAGACCCGAAAAGAGATTTTCCTCTCCCGCATGGAGCAGATTCTGCCATGGCAGAATATGACCGCTGTCATCGAGCCGTTTTATCCCAAGGCGGGCAATGGCCGACGGCCCTATCCGCTGGAGACCATGCTGCGTATTCACTGCATGCAGCATTGGTACAACCTGAGCGACGGTGCCATGGAAGATGCCCTGTACGAAGTCGCCTCCATGCGCCTGTTTGCCCGATTATCCCTGGATAGCGCCCTGCCGGATCGCACCACCATCATGAATTTCCGCCACCTGCTCGAGCAGCATCAACTGGCCCGTCAATTGTTCAAGACCATCAATCGCTGGCTGGCCGAAGCAGGCGTCATGATGACCCAAGGCACTTTGGTGGATGCCACCATCATTGAGGCACCCAGCTCTACCAAGAACAAAGAGCAGCAACGCGATCCGGAGATGCATCAGACCAAGAAAGGCAATCAGTGGCACTTTGGCATGAAGGCCCACATTGGTGTCGATGCCAAGAGTGGCCTGACCCACAGCCTGGTCACCACCGCGGCCAACGAGCATGACCTCAATCAGCTGGGTAATCTGCTTCATGGAGAGGAGCAATTTGTCTCAGCCGATGCCGGCTACCAAGGAGCGCCACAGCGCGAGGAGCTGGCCGAGGTGGATGTGGACTGGCTGATCGCCGAGCGTCCCGGCAGGGTAAAAACCTTGAAGCAGCATCCGCGCAAGAACAAAACGGCCATCAACATCGAATACATGAAAGCCAGCATCCGTGCCAGGGTGGAGCACCCGTTTCGCATCATCAAGCGGCAGTTCGGCTTCGTGAAAGCCAGATACAAGGGGCTGCTGAAAAACGATAACCAACTGGCGATGTTATTCACCCTGGCCAACCTGTTTCGGGTGGACCAAATGATACGTCAGTGGGAGAGATCTCAGTAAAAACCGGAAATAACGCCAGAAATGGTGGAAAAAATAGCCTAAATAGGCTGATTCGATGTGTTTGCGGGAAAAAAATCGGCCCAGATCCGCGAAATTTTAATCAGCGAGTCAGCTTGGGAAGAAATGACCTGCTTATTCGCACCTTCCCTTTTCAAATCCTCGGTTTGCTTGAATCGCCACGGGTTTAACAGACACCTCAGAGTCATTTAAGATGGCTTAAAGAGAGGTGCCCATGAGCGGTAAGCGTTATCCCGAAGAGTTTAAAACTGAAGCAGTCAAACAGGTTGTTGATCGCGGTTATTCTG